>DASWRJ010000329.1:0-4223 GCA_036403255.1 Verrucomicrobiia bacterium | reverse complement strand
CTGCCAGAACTCTGCTAACCAGGCACCGAAGTAGTTCGATGCTGCCAAACCTATTACGGCTCTTAAACCTCCGATTTCGAATCGTTTCCTCCACCGGATAGTTTTCAGTCTCTTTGGTTGAGATGAAACTCCCGTCTCACTGGTGACTGGTGCTATACCCCTCTTACTCTTTCGTCTGTGCCATCCTAAGCAAATAGCTGCCTGGCTTTAAGCAGGTGACAAATTCACCGCGTCAGCAGACCGGCATCAATCACAAACTGTGATCCCGTCACAAAGCGCGCTTTGTCAGAAGCCAAATACAAAACTGCATTGGCCACGTCTTCAGGCTCGATCCACGGCACCGGCAACAAATTGCCCGCGGAAGCCTCCGCGATCTGCTGCGGTGTCTTCCCCTCCAGCGCCGCCAAGCCGTCATTCATCGGCGTGTTCACACCTGTAGGATGAATCGACACCGCGCGAATGCCATACGGCGCCAGTTTTATCGCCCAGGACTTCGTCAGGCCTGTCAGCCCCCATTTCGATGCCGCGTAGTGCGATAGACGGTTCATGCCGCGGAAACTCGCGATCGAAGCGTTATTGATGATCACACCGCGGCGTTGCTCGATCATAATCGGTATGATCCTCCGTCCCACCAGCCACGCCCCTTTCAGATTGATATCGAGCATGGCGTCCCAGGCCTCCTCCGTAAGTTCGTGCGACTTGCCGTAGAAACAAATCCCAGCGTTGTTGAAGAGGATGTCGATTCGGCCGAACTGGGCCTTCGTTTGCTCCACCGCGCGAGTGATGGCGGCATCGTCGCGCACATCACCGGCGAAGCTCAATGCCTGGCTGCCGCGCGTTTTGATCTCGGCTTCGAGCGTTTGCAAATCTTGAATGGAACCAAGCCCATAGCCGGGATGCGGGATTTGCTTGGCGATGTCAAAAGCCGCGATGCGCGCGTCTTCGGCAGCCAGCGCGAGCGCGACCGCGCGGCCCTGCCCATGCGCCGCTCCGGTGATAAACGCCACCTTTCCTGCAAAATCACTCCCCATGAGACGCTCCTTTCGCTGGCTGGCCTTCTCGGTAATCGTAGAGGTACTCGTCAAGGTCCACCTCCAGCGCATTGTTAACGAGGTTGGTTGCCACCATCAGTCCGGCAAAAGCCGTCAGCGCCACAATCTGTTCGGCATTGAAAATCAGCTCCAACTCTTTATAGAGGGCTTTAGGCACGCGGTTCCCCGGCTTTGCCAGCGCGCGCCCGAATGCCACCAGTGCTTCTCCTTTTTCGTCCAGCTTAAGCTCGCTCGGCTCTTCACCCCACTCAATCAGAATCCGGCGCATGAAGGTCGTGCAAATCAGGCAACTGCTCTCCGAAGAAATCGCGTGAGCAAATACAATCGCTAATCGTTCGCCGAGGAACGCCTTCACCGTATCGAATAGCGGATACCACTGCATCAAGGCGTGATAGGCGGGAAGCGAGTGCAGCAACGTTCGCTTCATATTAGTCATACGCCCCCAACGGCCCAGGCCTTCGTTAAAAGCGCGCCGTACTTCGCCTTTGGCCTGCTCGCGTTCAATGGGAATAACTCGTGACATTGTAAACCTTTGGATGCGCACGTTAATTTCCATGCGCGATTTGCTACAAGCATAACCGCCCCCTAATCCAGATAGCTTTTGTTCGTGGCTCAATATGCCCTGAAGGCCTTGGCCATTTTGCGGGTTACACGCCGCGGCGCTGCCACCAAGGCCCTGCCGTTATCTCAATCCAATACCTTAATCTTCGCGTTCCTTATCTGCACATGTTCCTCTCCCCGGCTTAATTCCTGAAATCCAATATGCCCGCGCCGCGGACGATCCTTTACCGGCGGTGCATCGGTGTTGTTATGCCGCTTCACGATTTGGTTTTGCTGGTTGAGGTCAATGTCCTGAATCAGGGTTCCATTCAAAATTGCCGTGAGGTGTTCGCCCTTTAGCGTGAGATGATATTTGTTCCATTGCTCGGGTTTATAAACCTGCACCCGCGGTGCGATTGCCCGATAAATGCCCCCTGTTAGCTCGGAGTCCTTGGCTTCTGGATTGTAGCGCACATCGGCCATTTGCAATTCCATCCCGTCAAACGCCGGATCGCCTTTGGCCGGAAAGCGTATGCCACAGCCGCTATTCCCGCGCGGACCAAGCTTCCACTCGAACTCAAGTTCGTAATCGCCATATTCCCGGTCGCTCACCAGCCAGGTGCCGCGCGGTTCGCCACCATTTAGGATTCCCGCCTCCACTTTCCAGACCGTTGGTTGCGCTGGTTGTTTCGATACGTCATCCCACGCACGCACAGACCAACCTTGTGGAACACCATCTTCTGGAAATACCTTCACGAATTTGCCCTCAGCCTGCCCCGTGGTTTTGCAGCTCGTTCCGGCGATCCCAATCGCCAGCAGTCCAATCCATCCCATTACGCCATTCGTGAACTTTGTCATAAATTTTTTTCCTATTGCCCTTTTACATCCAGGCAAACCATTTTTTCCAGGCTTCGGCAATAGATTTTTCCATTCGCCAGCACCGGAACGCTCCAGGTGCTTTTGCCTCCAAGCACCTGTGCGCTCGCGATTTGCTTAAAGCCAGCCGGCGAAGCTTCGGCCAGGGCGAGCCGCCCGTTGTCGCTGTAAATGATCAATTTGCCATCTGCAATCATCAGTGAACCCTTCCCGAAGGTTTTCGTGCTCCATTTCACCTCTCCCGTTTGAAAATCCAGGCATTCCAAAGCATCATCATCGAAGCCGTAAATATTATTTTCCCACAGTACACAACTGCTCACATGCGTGCGCATTTTCTTGTTCTGCCAGAGCACCTTCGGCGGGCGCACGGACGTCTGGAGCAATGCGGACCCATAATTATAGCCGGAAGAGACAAACACCTTGTCGTCCTGCACGATCGGAGTGGAGGCATTCACGCCAAAGCTCGTTTTCCATTGGAAACGCCAAATCTCCCCGCCGCCCGCCATGGTCCGCCCCACGACGGCGTCCTTCGAGAATACAACTAAAGCGCGTTGATTGTTGTAAGTATAGGGCATGAGTGACGCATAGCCCGGTTCATCGCTGCCATTTTTCCAAACGACATTTCCATTCTGCTTGTTCAGCGCCACCACCGAGGCGCCGCGCGCGCCCGGCTCCACCACGAGCAAATTGACCTCGACCAGGGGAGAACCTGAAAACCCCCAGGTCGGCACATGCGCAAAAAAGTCTTTCTGATAATTTTTGTTCCAAACCTCTTTGCCGTCAGGCGTCCGAAAGCAAAACAAATGCCCTTCTCGGCTCACCGTGAAAACACGGTTTCCATCAACGGTCGGCGTGCAGCGCGTGCCGGGATAACCGTTTGGATCTGAAGACGAGCAATCGTAAGAATACTTCCAAATTTCTTTTCCGGTGTTTGCATCCAGGCAGTACACATAATCCTTCTCCTCCACATTTCCCATCGTATAGACACGCCCTTCGCTTACCGAAAAGGATGAATAACCGACGCCGACATCAGCCTGCCAAAGTTGTTTGGGACCTTCATCGGGCCACTGCGTAAGCCATCCTTTCTCCTGCGAAATGCCGTCTCGTTTTGGACCGCGCCATTGCGGCCAGTCGTCCGCGCGAACGAGGCTAATCGAACTGGCGATGATGGCAGCCGCGGCGACCGCGAAACAAATGTTAGAGCGCTGCTTGTCCAAAGAATATGGCGCGACTGGCATAACTCAGACCTACTCCAGGTGAGCATGGATTGTCAATGACTCAACCGGAGCGCAAAATCAAAATTCTCCTGATTGACTCAATCGTCCAGCGGTTCGGTAAAAAATCAGGAAGGCAGTCGAGTTCTTTATCTACCTTAGCTTCGCTCAATTCGTCTCATTAACAAAACCAACGCTATTCCAGCTCACGGGCACGACCCGTAATTGCGGTGCGTTGCCTGATTTTCCGGCCGTGACGTGCCCAAAATTCCAACGCTCGCCGCTTGGCGTTTTCCAGCTCTTCCACCAGGTAATCAATGGCCAACGCGGCTGCGAATTATCTGCCCGGCGATTCAGCGGCTGAGTCTGGACGTCGGTTAACAAAACTGGATTCGGGCCGGGCACGTCGCGCTCCAGCCCTGTCACGAACGGTGTGGCCGCGCCACTCGGAATCAGCCGTTCGTATTGCGGCGGCTGGCCTGCTCGAATAACACTCCAGCAACTTGCCAAAATTCCGGAGGGCGGGCCGGTGAATTGGTCC
>DASWRJ010000328.1:0-3374 GCA_036403255.1 Verrucomicrobiia bacterium | reverse complement strand
AGAGATCCGGTCCGACCGGTTTGAAAATGGCGCCTTCTTTAGCGCCAAAGTTTTCCTTCAGAAAGTGATGGTCGATATTCTCGACAATGGAATAAAGCCCAAGGTAACGATGCTGGTACCCGCCCCTAATTGTAAGATAAGCCTTCGCGTAGGCTACACGCGGCGACGGGACTTTGGCGTCGCGATAGAGCTGATACGAAAGCGCCTCGTTCATCCAGGCCGGGTCAGAAACTTCCGTATGAAAATTGAGCATGCTGACACCAGCGAGCTTCAGCTTTTTGTTAAACTCGTTGAGATCGACCTTGAGCGACTGCTTCAGATTGCCACTCGAGCGAAACCAGGTCCCATTCCCTTTGTAGCGCACAGCCACTTTCGGAAAGTTGGTTCCGGCAATTTCCAGGCTCGCATGGGCATAGTTGAAAACGACGCCCCGCACCGAAGAAAGGCCATTGCGCGTACCCGGCCGGCCAATCAGGTTTGGCCCATTCTGCCCCCAACCTCGCGGACCCGCGCCGTCCTCCTCGGTTGCCTGCATAGCTCGCCATTGCTCGCGCTCAAACGTGAAATGGGCCGTCCAGATATTGGTGAGCTGGAAAAAAGCGCTGCTAGTAACGGGCGGTTGGAGGCGAATATTGCTGGCAGCTAAAAGCAGACGGTCCGAAGCGGAAATGGGCAGAATAATTGAAAGGAGGAATGCAAATCTACGCGCCAAAGCTTTTCGTCTGCACCAAATAATAACCATTCCAGACTTGGCATAAGCAATTGGAACAGCAGACCGCATGGTTCCATTCCAGACTCGCTTATCCTGGAGAGGGTTACAAGGATCGAATTCCTTCGCGCGCTACCCAAGCGCTTGTTTCAAATTTGCGAAGAAATTCTGGCCGGTCTCCTGGGTGACTGGCTTCTGCGTGCTGGCCGAAATTTTCTCCAGCAATTCCTCGGGCAATTCCTTGAGGAAGGGCGAGGGATGACAGGCAAAATCCTGGCCATATTTCTTGCGCGCGAGGCAATAGCTGAGCGTCAAACTCTCCTGCGCGCGAGTGATAGCCACATAAAACAAGCGGCGCTCTTCATCCAGCGTCCCCTCCAGTTTCGAGCGCGAATGCGGCAGCAAGCCGTCTTCGAGGCCTACCACGTACACATGCGGAAATTCCAGCCCTTTGCAGCTATGAATGGTTATCAGCGTAACGGCATCCCCTGACTTTTCTTTTTCCTCTTCGCGGTCGCTATCGAGCATTAATTCCTGGATGAAATGCTGGACGCGTTCCGCCGGCATGGCAGTGGCCGGCAACTCTTCTTCGACTCGATCCAGCGTGGAGATCAGGTGCTTGAGGTTAAGCATGCGGTTCTCTGCGGCCTCGGGATTCTTCTCGCTCCGGCGCAGTTCTTCCCAATAACCAATATGCTCCAGGAACCGCTCGGCCCACGCGGAGAGTTGCAGCGGGGCGCTGGTCTCGAGTTGCGCGCGAGTTTGCTCAAGCAACCCGACAAAATCTTCGATGCAAGAACGCGTTTTAGTGGCAAATCCGGCCAGAACATCTGTGTGGCGCATGACACTGAATACCGAACCATGTCGCTCGTGACTGGTGGCCAAAAGCCGCTCCATAGTCACATCGCTCAAGCCCCGAGCCGGCACATTGGCAATGCGGAGCAAACTTGAATCGTCGTGTGGATTTGAAATGGCTTTGAGGTAAGCCACAAAATCTTTGATCTCGCGCCGATCGAAGTAACTTTGCCCGCCAATCAGATGGTAGCGGACTTGCGCCTGGCGCAAGGCCATTTCCAGCGCGCGCGATTGTTGGTTGGTGCGAAATAGAATCGCCTGGCGCTCCCAGGAAACTTTCCCCGTGAGCCTCGAGTATTCAACTTCTTCCACGATGGTCCGCGCCTCCTCCTCGTCGCTCTCGAAGGTATGAAGGGCAATTTTCTCGCCATTTCCTTTGTCGGACCAAAGCTGTTTTCCGCGCCGGCGCGCGTTATTTTTGATTAAGGCGTTCGCGGCGTCCAGAATCGTGTTTGTCGATCGATAGTTCTGCTCCAGTTTGATGACCTTGACCTCGGGAAAATGTTTTTCCATATCGAGCAGGTTCGCGATTTCCGCGCCGCGCCAGCCGTAAATGCTTTGATCGTCGTCGCCCACCACGCAAAGATTCCTATGTTCGACGGTGAGCAGATGCACCAGTTCGAATTGCGCGCCGTTGGTGTCCTGATATTCGTCCACCATCACGTATTTATATTTTTGCCGGCACGCTTCCAGCACAGCAGGATGTTCGCGGAACAGTTTAAGAGTGAGCAGGAGAAGATCATCGAAATCCACCGCATTACAAGCACGCAAAGCGCTTTCGTAGCGGGGATAGAGATGCTGCGCCAGAATCGCGGCGCTCTCTTCGCTCATCGCACTGGCTTTTAAGCCATTGCTTTTATAGCGGCTCAGGCAGGCGAGAATGGCTTTGGGATCGATCTTTTCGCCTTTGGCGCTTAGATGGCTCAGGATTTTTTTGACCGCTCCAAGCTGGTCTGAATCGTCGTAAATGACGAAATTCTTTTTGTAACCGAGCGCTTCGATGTGCTGCCGCAGAATTCTGACTCCGAGCGAGTGAAACGTCGAGATGGTCGGGGTCTCCGGCTTCGCTCCATCCTGCGATTTCTTGCGAGGAACGAGCTTCCCCACGCGCTCCTTCATTTCGCGCGCGGCTTTATTCGTAAAAGTGACTGCCAGGATATTTCCAGGCGCAATGCCGCGCTCGATCATATGCGCGATGCGATAAGTGATCACGCGTGTCTTGCCCGTTCCAGCTCCCGCCAGGATCAATACCGGCCCGCGAATGGTCTCAACTGCCTGGCGTTGCTGGGGATTAAGAGCGGACAAATTCAACATCGGGGGCGCAGTGTACGAGCGGCGCGGGTGAAGGCAAGGAGAAGCCGAAATTTTTTGCTGCTTGGAAGCAAATGCCCCTTCAATTCATCCATGATAAACTTTTTGAAAATTTCTGAACCTTCAAATGTGCAGCAGGATAAACTTTCTCTCTGAAATGTGCGGCATTCCGCAACTGGAAGGCACTTGCTAATTCACAAGAAACTTTTAGTCTCGCCCGGATTGTGAATCTTTCATCATTTGTTCAAAAGGCCTTCTCGTTGGGGTGCGCTTTGGCGCTTTTCAACGCCGTGACATCATCCTCGACTGCGATTGCCGTGCCCTCCTGGCCACAGTTTCGCGGGCCCAATGCAGCCGGTGTCGCGGATAAACAGAAAACACCAGTGGATTTTGCTCCAGGGAGCAACGAAGTTTTAAACGTTGAGCTGCCTAATGGCGCTTCCTCGCCGTGTATTTGGGGAAATCGCATTTTCCTCACCGCGTTTGAAAACAGCAAGCT
>DASWRJ010000327.1:0-4410 GCA_036403255.1 Verrucomicrobiia bacterium | reverse complement strand
CGTCATGTATGCGCCAATTTGATAATTTTTAATATCCCAGAGACAGCCGTTGTTGATGGGGCCGTTGTTGGCTGAGGCAATGAAATTCGTGTCGCCAGAAAAGACATGGCCGCGAGGTTCGAGCACAACGCTGCCGTTCAGCACCACTGGGCCGTCATCGTTTGGATTAAAGACCTGGCCATCGGAGACATGAAGATGCAAAGCAACGGGACCGGAGGTGTAATTAATGCCAGCCAGATGCACGTTCCAGCCGGGCTCATCGTACATATTGTCTGCGTTGGAGTCGTTACCGTCAAAAAGGACGAGGTCACGGTTGTTATTCGGATTGCCATCGTCATAGACCACGACCATGGACGCGCCATTGACGTTGATGGCGTGTGTGTTGGTGCCAATGGCCTTCATGAAGTTGGTCAGCACATAGGTGCCATTTCGATTGCTGGCGACCAAGGAAGTAATGTCGGCACGATAGGCCTGGCTCAAGGCAAAGCCGTAACCGCCCCAGCAATTGTCATCGGAAAAGCCGATATTCACGCCGGTGACGGTTTGATTGTTGACCTTCACAGTGGCGTTGGCCAATGGGTTGTTGGCAGCCGCCATGACCATGGGGCCGTGCCAGTACAGGTACGCTTGCTTGACAGTGCCGGTGAGGTTGGTGAGGGTGATTTTGCCGCTGCCAACATCGCGCAGACCGCCTACTCCCGTGGCGATGTAATCCACGTTGTAGTAGGTCTTGAAATAGGAAATGTTATTTGCGTACGTCAAAGCTGGCAGCAGCAGGAGGGGCGTCAGGCAGAGGAGCCGCAGGAGGAACTTCGGGAATGTTTTCATAGACTGTAGTTGTTTCGGGTTGACGGGGAAATTCATTGATATCTGGGAACAAAGAGACGAGCGACGCGAGCGGGAGGGCGGAAAGAGGACAAGTTGCCACTCGCGAGGGCAAACTTAAATACGTCGCTCACAATTTTAATCTTGGCCAATAACTTCATTTTCAATTTCCAGTTTACGTTTCAAATCGAGCCTTGCTTGGTGCGCGATAGGTTAATCGTTCTAAATCCGCTTCGTTTACGATTGCTTGCAAATGGACATACGCCCGCGCAAAGCAGTTGTTCTCGTGGATGCGTTATTTATCCCACCCCGTGCGAAGTTCCTCAATGGAAGGAGGTACTGGACCGAGGTTCTGGAAATATACCCATGAGCCCATACGCAATTCCCCGACCCGGTATCCAAACCCCCCGTGAGATATGAACTCGTCAAGGTAACGTCAAGCGAGGACTGGATGTGTAATCCGAATTGTTACAAATACCTTGTAATCAATGTATTGCGGTTGTGGTGCAAAGTTAAATCAGGTCCTCAGGCACGACAACCAAGGAAGAAGTTTGGTAGAGCACACATATCCGCTGAAAAGGTTTTAGGAGGGATCCTTCACACAGAACGTATATCTGCACATCTGCGCCGGACGTGCCGAGGCGGCAATTTCATGAGCCTGCGTTTCTTTTCTGGTGCGCCGCCAGCACCGCTTCTGAATCGGTTGGCCCTACCATCGCACAAATCGAAGCCAGGCCGTAACCCAAGCCAGGCAAATCATTCTGCCAAAGCAACTGCCCGGAAGCCGCATCCAAGCAATACAGTTTGCCTCTGGTATGCGCGAAAAGGAAGGTGCCGTCGGTGGCTAAGCTGACGAAAGAATCACCAAAGCCTCCGTCGAGATGAGTCCTCCACAGAATGTCGCCAGAACCTTTTTTAATTGCAAGAACGTGTTCCTGAACTCCAAGGAATGCAGTGTTCATAGTTGGGCCTAAGGAGATGAGATCAGCATATTCGCAAAGCGGATGTCAATTGTTGTTAATCAAGATTTCAGCGAGCACGGGGCCGATCGCTTCAGCTAAGTCAAACCGCGTTATAAGTAGAGAAGGAGAGGTCGAGCCAAACGAATATTCGCTTTTAGGCGATTCAGAGATATAAAGCTCACTTTCAGACCAAAACGAGGCAAAAAAAGTTACTGGAACAGCCTTTGCTCTATGCTATTTTGTTCGGCTCTCCGAAGCAAATCCGTGTGGAGCGAACACGGTGTGTCTCAATTGGGGACAGGAAGGGTTGGATAAAGTTCAGGACCACCGATGCAAACAAGAAGTACGCATGAATGGTCTAATATTCCGTTGGCCCCGATTCCGAGATTGGAGCTGCATTGCAATTTGTATTCTAAGCGCAGCGGCGACTCTGCAGGCGCAGCCCGCAGCGCCGAGAGCGCACGAGTTTCCACCTGGCAGCATCAATCGCACTGAAGATTTGCCAAGGGGTCGATTGCGAACGCGCCTCGAGGGGCTACCCGCAGCCGCCAAGAACCGGGCGGTAGGTTGGCTGCGCAATTTTCATTTTACCGAGCTGGATCTGAACTCGCTGGAAGCTGACGCGGATGGCGGGATCTTTTATGCAGACAAATTCTCACTCGATTTGCCTGCTGACCAGCCGGCCGCCGCTGAGCCTGTCACAGCACAAGCGGCGCTGCCGGTGTCGCCATTTCCGGCGAGCTTAATTTTTCACAGCAAGCCAGGAGCGCCGAATATCATTTTCCTGAATTTCGGCGGTGAGAACGTGACAAACACAGCTTGGAATACTTCCCAAAATGAAACCGTGATTCCGGCGGTGGCTTTCAGCACGGACAGCGACTTCAGCACATTCAGTGATTTGGAGCAAACAGCGATTAAGCGAATTTGGGAACGGGTGTCGGAAGATTACGCCCCATTCAATGCGGATGTCACTACGGAGCGCCCCGCGACTTTTGGAAACCGGGTGGCCAATGCATTGATCACGCGCAACACGGACGCAAATGGGAACCCGAACCCTTCCTCATCCGCGGGCGGGATTTCGTATGTGAATGTGTTTGGCGGGTCTGGTTATGCGAGCTACCGGCCGTGCTGGATTTACTATAATAATTTGAGCGGCAGTGAATCGTACATAGCGGAGGCGACCTCGCATGAAGTAGGGCACAACATGGGACTTAGCCATGATGGAAAAACCGATGGGACCGAATATTACAGCGGCCATGGCAGCGGCAATATTTCATGGGGGCCCCTGATGGGAACCGGCTACAACCGGAATGTGAGCCAATGGTCGAAGGGAGAATATTATTTGGCAAACAACAGCCAGGATGACCTAGCCATTATCGCGGGGAAGCTTTCTTATCGCGCAGACGATCACGGGAATACCCAGGGGACTGCGACAGCGCTGGTGCTGACAAGCGTTACCAACATTGTCTCGACTACTCCGGAGAGCGATCCGGCAAATACGAATTCGGCGAACAAAGGCATTTTGGAACAGACCAGTGATGTGGATGTGTTTTCGTTTACGACAGGCAACGGGCCGATCAACATAACCGTCAATCCCTGGATAATGCCAGCGGGCACGCGAGGCGGAAACGCGGACCTGCTCGTGGAACTGCATGACAGCACTGGGGCACTGCTAATGACCAATAACCCGGGGACGGATACGTTTACCCAAATTCAAATGACCCTAAGCCAAGGGACATACTACCTGTATATCCGGAGCAGCGGAGCGGGCGATCCGAGCAACTCGGTCCCGAGCGGCTACACCTCGTATGGAAGTATAGGGCAGTATTTTATCAATGGATATATTACGCCTTCGGGCGCGAGCCAGCCGTCGGTACACCTGAGCGCCGCGGCGAATAACCCGAATTGGGGCAGTGTGAGTCCGAGCAATGCGACGTTTACGGCGGGAGCCGTCGCGCAAGTAGTGGCGACACCAGCGCCGTATTATCGCTTTGCTGGTTGGACGAACGGAGCATCCGGAACCAATGATCCGCTAATGGTGGTCTTGACGAACAATTTCAGTGTGCAGGCGAATTTCGCGGAGATTACGACGACCAATTATCCGACGCCGTACTGGTGGCTGGCGGCTTATGGTGTGACGAACAATTTCGAAAGAGGGGTAACGAACATCGGGGCGAACGGCATGGCGCTTTGGCAATCTTTTTTGGCCGGGCTGGATCCGGCGAATCCGGCGAGCCAATTGCGAATCGCCTTGAGCCGGGGCAACAACGGCGCAGCGAATGTGCTTAATTGGAGCACGGTCACGGGAAGGGTGTACACAGTTTGGTGGAGCACAAATGCGATTGGAGTTTTTCAACGCTTGGCAGGCGCATCAAATCTATCGGCCAACGTGCATAGCTTCACGAATAATGCGAACATGACCGCACCATCGATATTCTACAAGCTGCAGGTGCAATAGGGCGAGAGGCGGTATTACTTCTGGGAAACTTCAGCGGCCGGCGCGGTAGAGAGCGGAGTTGTGTCAAACAATGTGACGGACATATTTTGATGAATCTGCTTGAGGGGAACATTGACAACACGATTCGTTGAGTTTGAAGGGGGCGGTTGCGGAGCGCCATTGGGA
>DASWRJ010000326.1:0-10939 GCA_036403255.1 Verrucomicrobiia bacterium | reverse complement strand
CAACTGCACATGCGCCATTTTCAGGATGGCCAGACAATTACGATCGAACCGTGGCGCGCCAAAGCCTTTCCGGTGTTGCGCGATTTAGTTACGGATCGCAGTTCATTCGATAGAATTATTCAGGCCGGAGGTTTTGTTTCGGTCAATACTGGAGGAACGCAGGATGGAAATGCGCTGCCCATCTCTAAGATCGATGCAGATGAATCCATGGATGCCGCTGCCTGCATCGGGTGCGGCGCGTGTGTGGCAGCTTGCAAAAACGCGTCTGCGATGCTCTTCGTATCAGCTAAAATTTCACATTTGGGACTGCTCCCGCAAGGGCAACCGGAACGAAACATGCGCGCCGCGAGCATGGTCGCTGCGATGGACGCGGAAGGATTTGGGAATTGCACCGTCACGGGCTCATGCGAAGCCGTGTGTCCCAAAGAGATCAGCCTTTCCTTTATCGCGCGCATGAACCGCGATTTCGGCAAGGCACTTTTAAAGCACACCTAAGCTTCAGGAAGGCGACTCTTCTGTCTGTTCCATCTGCACGAGATCTTTCTCAGCCAGAACCCAGTCCTGCAGAGTCAAATGCTCGTCATGCTTTAGCTTATCCTGATACAGCTCGAAGGCATGCTGCCGAACCCGCGCTTTGCTGACGCCCGGGGTAAATGGTTCCGGTTGTTCGATGTGCTGTGGCTTGCTTTGTTCCATAAATGCTCCTTTTACAAACATAAACCCAGAGTGAAAAAGCGCAAATAAACGAAGCTTGCTCCAAGTTTGGATGCAAGCTTCATCAAAAGCTCACTTTCGTGAACTGGTCGCCCATCTCTGCCGCTGTTGGGTCTTCGAGAGGCGTTCGCGATTGGGAAACAGCAAAAATCAATCGCTACCTTGTCCACAGTACTACCGGTCAAGCAAATTGGATAGCGTCGGTCGTGTTCGAAAGCCTCAGGAAAAACCCCCAGTGCGAGACCGTCACTGCACCGCTTGGCCTGGCTTTTCTGTAATGGCGCTGATGGCGCCGACATTCGCGACTTTGGCGGCGTCGATGATTTTAATCACTTCGCCAAACGGTGAGCGTTTGTCGGCTTTGATCGAGACCTTCACTTGCGGATCCTTCTTAGCGGCGGCGGTGAGTTCATTCTGCACGCGATCCAGGGTCATCGGTTTTTCGTCCATGTAAAAATAGGGTGCATTCGTGGCGACGACGATAATCAGCGGCTTGGAATCCGCGGAGCCCGGCTTGGACTGCTTCGCTTCAGGCAAGGCCAGGCGTAATTCGGGCGGGGGCGCCTTCTTAAAAGTGGTGCTAATCATCAAAAAAATCAGCACCACCAGCAGCACGTCAATCAACGACACAATGATGACGGTTGGGGCGCGGCGGCGTTTATGGCGTGTGAAATTCATTGGCTGGCCCGGCGCCTCTTTGTGACCACCACCGGCTCCTCGAAGTCTTCGGACCCGTAATGTTTGCGGAGGAATTCATCGCACATACTTTCTAATTCGACCGAAAGATTCTCCACCTTTTTGCTATAATAACTCCAGGCAACCAGCGTTGGGATGGCGATTAAGAGGCCCATTAACGTTGCGTATAACGCCAGACTAATCCCCTGGGCAAATTTCGCACTGTTCACGTCCTGGCCCATGCTGGCAAACAGTGTAATCAATCCATAAATAGTCCCTACCAAGCCCAGCAACGGGGCGATTCCGACAATGATTTCGAGCACGACCAGGCCGCGCTCGAGTTTCGTTACTTCATGCCGCGCCCGTGTTTCAATTAATTCAACGCTTTCGCTTTTGGACCAATCCAAGTGCTCGGAGGCAAAGAGCAAGAGGCGTGACACAGTTGAGGGATTTTCCTGGCAGGCCAGTTGCAAGCGGCCCAAATCGGCCCCTGAGGTGTAGCTTTGCACGGCGCCTTCCACGGAGGCGGGAATGATTTTCCGCCAGCGCAGGGCCACACCCCGTTCAATGATGAAGGTGACGGAGATCACCGAGGTAAACACCAAAGCCAAAATGAAAAACAGGTCCATGAGTTAGTTGGGTTGAGAATGCATTGCTAAATTCAATTGTAGTAAAACGTAAAGGTCACTTCCCGAAAATTGCCGCCAACCATTCGACGCATGTCACTAGGCCATTTTGGAAATGGCGCTGGGTCACTAATGGCTTTTTCGCAGAGCAAACCGAGGATCGGCCCGACTTCATTGCCGTTCATTTTCAGGTCTGTGATTCGGCCGTCGTAATTCAATTTAAATTCCAAGACAACTTTGCCGGAGCGCTGCGCAAATTCCGAGCTGTCCAGCAATTCATACCATCGCTGCTGCACCGCCGCAATGAAAGCCGCATCATACGCGCCAAAGGGGCTTTGCTTCACATCAAAGGAAATCTTGCCATGGTTTTTTATCCCGCCGTCCTGCTTCATGGATTCCCCGGGGATATTTTTCTGGATACGCGCCATAGCCAAGCTTTTCGGACGTTCATGGGCCACACTGGGGTTTTCAGCGGCGCCGATCTCGGTCTTAGTCCCGGTGTCGGGCTTCGGAGTTTCGATTGGTTTGGCTTTGGCCATGTCACCCGGGGCAGGGGCTGGTTTTGGTTCAGCGAGGGCGGGTTGTAGAGTTTCTTTCTTTGGCGGCTCGGGCTTCACCTCAGGCTGGAGCGGTTGCGCTTTGGGGACGTTCTCCAATCGGGGAACATGCTCCTGCTTGCCGTCCACTTTTGGCTTTAAGGATTCAATGACCGTGTCCGCATTTGCCGCCTTGGCGTTTGCCACTCCATAATATTTTGCGTCCTTCGGCGGCTCCAGTGCCACGGTTCTTGGGTCGACTTCGATAAAGGTTAATGGAATCTCGCGCTGCGCTTGCGGGGGCGGGGCCATTTGCATCTGGGCAAGTTGTGCTGGAGTTTTCTTTTTATGCGAAAGCTTCAAGAGCCATGTGGCTTGATGGTCCCACCAGCCCAGGCGTTTGCCCATGCGCCAGCCGGAGTAAAGAACGCTATGAATTGCGAGAGAAAGAAGCAGGCAGGCCACCAGAGGATTTCTGGCGATCCATTCTCGAATAATATTTCGCTGGGCCAATACCATTACAACCACTCAGAATGCCGCAGCCTGCAGGGCCGGGCAACCAGTTAATGCCGAATCCGGGCCATCATTCGCGACCAATACTCTTAAAAACGCGTATTCCATCTGTCAATTCCATCGGCAGCCGAAGAGTCAATTGTGAGCAAGTCTCGCAGCTCTTTGCGTCACTTTGTTGAACACAATCAACGCTAGCACTGGCGTTTATAGCATATGGAACCTGAAACTATTCCAATAATCGCGCTTACTGAATTTTCAAGTCGAGGATAGCCGCATGCCTTTAACGATTAGCCGGCTTTGTAATGAGCATTCGATCCAGTTCCCAGCCGTTCTCATTTAATTGGCGCAGTTGGAGTTGGTTGGGCTCCAGTTCAACGAGCGTAAATGAGTGCGAGTCGGAAAAAAATTTAGCTGTATAAGGCACCCAATTGCCGGGCGCCTCGGCGGTCAAAGTCTCGGCCATGGCGGCATAATTCATTTTATACAGAGTGGCGCCGCCTCCACCGCTTACGATATGAATAACGCCCTTTGGCTGTGTTTTCTTGATGCCATCGAACTGTTCATCCACTTCAAAGAATCCATCCACTCGATTTTTGGCTCGCGGATAATAGGCCAGATTTGGGCGGAAGCGGAGCGGCTTGGAACGTTGATAATTATGCACGTGACCAGAGAACACAACATCCACGCCCCATTTCTCAAAAATAGGTTCGAGCCGTCGCATCTTTTGCTCTAGATAATGCTCCTTGGTGGTTTGAAAAGCAGGGACATGGAAGCAGACGAACTTCCAGCGCGTTTTGGCATTCTGCAAATCCATTGCAATCCAGCGTAATAGTGCCGGGTTCTTCATATCTGAATAGGTCCCGCTATCCAAAACCAAGAAATGAGCAGGCCCATTTTCAAATGAATAGCAGGCCAAATTGGGATAAGCTTTGCCCACAGCACGCCGGAAGGCGGCTGCGGCAACATTGTTTTTTCCCAAAGGGGTGTTCCACGTGCCAATGCCAGGTCCGTCTCCAGCGGGATAGAAGACAAAATAGGCCCCGAGGGCGTCCGGGTAATCCGGCCATTTGCCTTCCTCTGTATCATGATTACCGAGCACAATGTGAAACGGAACGGACGCCATCAACGCTGCGCCGGTCGCGGGCCCTTCAGACTTGGGCTGATTATAAGTGGGCCAGAAATAACTCATGTATTGGCTCATGCGCCCGGCGGAGTAAACGATGTCACCCAATCCAACCAGAAATTGCGGATGTTGCTGGGCGATCTGCCATGCGATCGCATTTTGTGATTCTTTGCCGTTGGCCAAATCACCAACCATTACAAAGCGAATAGACTGCCCGGGCGTGGCACGCGTGTGGAAGGAACTTTCACGTACGATTGTCTCGCCCAATTTCACCCGGTATTCGATTTGTGCATCCAACGGCAGGTTTGTGAGCACGGCCGTGTATTTGAAATAGAACTGATCCTTTTCCGGAATGAACGGCACCGCTTCTTCCACCACATTGGTATCAATGGAGATTTCGAGCTTAGGCGGAGGCTGAGGTTTTTCGCGATTACTCAGCCGCAATTTGGCAGGTTTTGCGGGGGCAAAATAAAGCGGCTGTCGTTCAGGTTTGATGGCGGTTCGCTTTTCGCCGGCAGAGTTAAACTCGACTGTAAAATCACCGGGCGTTTGGTCCGTAAACCAGATCAGGATCTTTTGATCTTTCTCGAGAGATCCTGGAGAGAAGTCCGGTTGCACGTAAGGTTTTACCACCACATGCTGAGCGGAAACGTGCAGAGCGCAGCCAAGAATCAGCAGAACGGCCCAGCACAACTTCATTCGCATTGGACATAGCTTAACCGATCTCAGGCCCTCTTCGTCAACTGAACGCTGAAGCTCGAGTATTCAGAGCTTAAAGTTCAGCAATGCTTGGGTAAAACACCCAATGGGCTGTGCCTTTTTCTCATTTTCCGCAGACTCAAATGTGTGCAATCGTTTAGGGAATAGTTCATTTCTAGCAAAGGGGCATATGAAAAAAGCATTCGCAATTGCTAAAGGCACGGTTGCCGAGTTTTCGGAGGACAACGTGCTCCGCCTTAGCGCCGCGCTGGCTTACTACTCAATTTTCTCACTTGGACCATTGCTGATCATAATGGTGGGGCTGGCTGGGTTTTTTCTGGGAGAAGGAACAGTCCGCCATGAAATCATTGAACAACTGAAAAGTTTCTTTGGTGAGCGCTCCGCCCAGGTGCTGGAATCCATGATGACTGTTCACAGCAAGAAAAGCGGGCTGATCACCACGATTGTCGGAGTCGTCATGCTGCTGTTGGGGGCAAGCGGCGTATTTGGCCAATTACAGGACGCCCTTAATACCATCTGGGAAGTTAAATCCCAGCCTGGCAAGGGTATTCTGGCTTTCTTGCGCAATCGCTTTCTTTCCTTCAGCATGGTATTGGGGATTGGGTTTCTGCTTTTAGTCTCGATGGTGCTTACGACCGTTTTGACATCCGTCACTGGCAGCCTTAACCATAAACTTGCCATCTCCGAATTCCTCGCCCACCTCGTCACGTTTTTCGTGAACTTCGCGGTAATCACCCTTTTGTTTGCGATGATTTTCAAAATCCTTCCAGACGTGAAAATTCGGTGGCGGGATGTTTGGGTCGGGGCGATTGGCACAGCGCTGCTCTTTACCGCTGGCAAATATCTGCTGGCGCTCTATTTAGGCCGTGAAAGCACCATCTCTGCCTACGGTGCGGCAGGACCTGTCGTGTTGATTTTTCTTTGGGTTTATTACGCCTCCGTAATTTTGTTCCTGGGTGCTGAATTCACCCAGGTATATACGAAACAAACGGGAGAGAAGGTTGTCCCAACCCAATATGCGGTACCGATCACTCCCGAAGAGCGAGCCGAGCAGGGGATACCGAAAGGAGACGAAAAACCCGAACAACCAGACAAGCGACCACGCCAGCAGCCAAATAAGGCGGGTGCCCCTGAGTTAAAACCTGAAGCTACGGGTCCACTGCCTACGATTGCGGTTGCGCAGATGCGACGCTCCCCAACGCCCTTGAAGCCAATCACCGATCACCCGTGGCGTTTCGCCAGTTTTGCGCTCACGATCGGCATGGCGATGGGCGCTCTCTCGCGGTCAGGAGTTTTGAAAGTCGTGAATAAAACGAGGAAAGCCTTCTAAGCGGCGTAAGAGATTTAATGCGCTGCAATCTCTTTTATCTTAAAGGCAGGCACCATGATCTTCCGTCCCGACATTTCCTTGAGCTCGTAAGTGTCGTTTGTCTTCAGATAGTGCGGCTTGCCACGAGTCGTAATGACGTTGTTGTTCGTCAAGGTGACATTGTAATGGCGGCACCCAGTCAGGGCTAGAATAGCCAGGCTAAAGAGGACCAACGGCTTTTTCATAAGAATACTCGATTCGATTCACCGGTTCGAAGATGGTGCGCGTAGCAGGACTTGAACCTGCACGGCTTGCGCCACTACCACCTCAAAGTAGCGTGTCTGCCAATTCCACCATACGCGCAATTGGAACCCTAATGAACCAGCACCAATCCCCGTGTGCAAGTGAATTTTGCCAACTGAGGGAGTGGATATATCAAGATTTGATGATGGCGCTCGGTATTCCCACGCCGAGTTTGGGTTTGTTTGCCTTAGCAGCCTAAGAATTTGAATCGAATTAGGAATAGCATGAATGAGCAAGAGGAATGAGATTAGGCCGGGATGCTCACGGGATGGCATCCCATCCATCTGAAACAAAGCTTTTCGCGTGCCTTGGTGACGTTCAGCATAGGGCCGTTGAAGGCATCCATTTCAGCTAAATCAGGTGCCCCAGCGGTTGCAGCCGCAGGTGAGCCCGACGGAGGGTTTGGCAGGAATTTGATCTTCATTCTGAAGACCGCGCGCCCAGGGTTTTGGTTAACTTCAGTCTGGTTTTATTTGTTGCCCATTGCCCAGCAGCAGGTGTTTGCCTCTCCACGATTTTGGGTCGGATTAATCTTTGTCACTTTTCCTTTCGGTCTCCTGATTTACGGATGGAATGATATCATGGATGCGGAGGTAGATCGCTTTAATGCGCGCAAAGATACTTTCCTGTTCGGCGCGCGCGGAACGGCCCAGGAACTCCAATGGTTGCCGTGGATAATTCTCCTCGCGCAATTGCCCTGGGCTGCAGTTTTCATTTCGTTGGAAGGACCGCAAATGGTGGCCTGGTATGCCGCCCTGGTGCTAGCTACGGCGGTTTACAACCTGCCAGGAATAGGCTTCAAGAATTTCCCGGTGTTGGACATGCTGAACCAGCTTGGTTATTTGCTCGTTTTTTGGCTTAGCAGCCGGTTGAACCATGTTCCGCAACTTGCGTGGCCAGCTTTCGTTTTCGGTGGTTTATTCGCCATACACTCGCACCTGCTTGGCCAAATCATGGATGCAACCGTGGATAAGCAGGCTGGCCGTAAGACCACTGCACTGACGGTGGGTATCGTGCCAGCCAAATGCCTGCTCATGCTCTTCCTCGCGGTAGAGGCAGGTTTGGTTTTCTATTTTTTTGGCGACAGGATGGTCGCGGCATTTTTGCTGGCGGGCATGGCCTGGTTTAGCCTGGATGCCTTTTTCGTATTTCGTGAAAGAGCATATCCGCTCTGGTTCACACGCGGGATTCTGCTCGGGTGGAATGGCATGGCCATCGGCAGCGCCTGGTGGGTTTGGTCCCGCGGAACTTTCTCGCATGTGAGAACTTGAAGCTCCTACTGGGCAAGTTCATTGGAGGGGCCAAATTCACGGAGTGAACCACCGGCCATTCAACATGACCCGGTCAACCTTGCGGTAGTTAGCCACATTTTCCAGAGGGTTCGCTCGAAGCAACACGAGATCAGCCAACTTGCCGTGTTCGGTTGAGCCGAGCCGATTTCCCGTACGGAAATAGCGCGCATTGTTCAGCGTTGCGGCCGCCAGAACCTCGGCCGGGGAGAGGCCGCACTCCGCGAGCAATTCCAATTCGCGCTGGTAAGCCCAGCCGCGCTCAGCTTTTGGAACCGAGGAATGAGACCCCACCACGAGCGTTGCCCCGGCACGCTGGCACATGCCCGCAAATTTAAGCATGTTTTCGAAACCGCGCACTTCGGTTTCAGAAGTACCTCTGTCCCCACGGCGGCGCTCAAAAACGGCCAAAGTCGCTGAGACGAAAATTTTGTTCTTCATGATCTCCTGAAGCAGCGGCTTGACTCGTGACGATTGTTCCAGGTCGAGGCGGCTCCAGAGTTCATAGCGGGCTTTGCGGCGCGCCTCATTATCCGCCGCCACTGCCTCGCGAAATCGCTCCGCATCCACCGGGTCGGCCAAAGCTGTGCCGAAGGAGGTGATGTGTTCGATGCCGTCGAGCCCCGCGCGAATGGCATCCGCCGCGCTGACCAGTTCCAAATGAGCCGTCACCGGAACACCGCGGGCATGGGCTGATTTGCACGCGACTTCCATCAAATTCAAAGGCAATCGGTAATAAACTTTGATTACCGAAGCGCCTTCATCGATGAACCGATTGACCGCGAGCCGTGTTTGCTCCGCGTTGGTGACCGTAAAAGCGTCGAGCGGGTGAGCGTGCGGAGGAGAATCGAGATGCGGACCGGCCACGAAACAGCGCGGTTGTGGCAACGGTGATTTCCGGATTGGGTCATATATTTGGATCCACTGTCCTGGGTCGCGAAGCGATGTGACTCCATGCGTGAGGTAAAGCCGCGGCAAGTCATAATCTCGCTCGATATGAAAATGCGAATCAATCAGGCCAGGGATTAGAAACAGTCCAGTAGTTTTCACGATTTCCGCGCCATCTGGAATAGGAATGGATTGCCGGGGCCCTGCGGCTGCAATCTCGGGTCCGCGGATTACCACGGTACTGTCATTGATGATATTACTGCTGGGCGAGATGAGCGTTGCGCCCACGATCGCGATGACCCGATTTTGATCATCAATGGGCGGTGGATTAATTTCGCGCAGACCACTGGAGACGAATTTATTTGAGGTTGTCTGAGCTGCGCCGGAAGAGTTCACCCCAGAGCTGAAAATGATAAAAGTGGAGAGCAGGAGCAATGATGTGAACAGCTTGAAAGTGTAATTTTTCACGCGTCACTCTTCTGAAAAACTTACAATGCTGTTTGCCTGAGCTGCTTTCTCAACAACTTTTCGGGATGGATAGAATTCCACCGAAACTTTCACCGTCTTGCGACCACCCAACCCAAAGTGGCGTTCTGTCGGCGAAGTAGAATAATAACTGTGCGCGCTTTGGCTGTTGAGCAACATGATTTGCTCCGAAGCCATTAATTGCTCCGGTTGGCCTGCTTCCGTCACTCGAATCTTTGCACCAGCCGCGCAGCGATTCCCCTTCGCCCCGGTAAGCTGCACGCGCAGCCAATTTTGCGGGGGCAGGTTGTTGCGATAAACTTTAACCTGGCGGTGCGAATCCAGATTTCCGGTATAGCCAATAATGTCGAGCGCACCGTCTCCATCAATGTCGCCAAAGCAAAGCCCGTCATCCACTGAGGCAGCCGCCTTGTCCTCGATCCCCCAGGCTTTATTCATGTAAGTAAAATGACCTCCCCCGGTTCCGCGCAGAGCCCACAAGAAGTTCCTGCCATTCCACAAAATATCCGGAATGCCATCGTTATCAAAGTCAGTCACAACGGCCAACCCCCAGGAGACGTAGTGCGGCTTTGAGGCGTTTTCCATTCCACTCAGGCCCTTGGGGAGCTTCGTGAAATGCGCATGGCCGTCGTTGAGATAAATTTGTGGGATGCGCTCTTCCAGCACAATCAGATCGAGGGCACCATCCTGATTCACATCTCCAATGCCTTTGATGGCCAGCCCATCCTCATGCAATCCAGCCTTTTCGGTAACTTCCGTAAAATTCATTTTTCCATCGTTCAAGTAAATGCGCGACCTGCCCCGTTCGTAGCTGTAGCGGCCCCAGTGCAGCGCCAAATCAATAAAGCCGTCACCGTTGAAATCAGCGGGATGCACATTGATTTCATTGCGCGTTTCGGGGATTTCCAAATGGCCGCCACTTTGAAAATGTCCCGTGCCATCGCCAAACTCGAAAGTAACTCCCGGGCGCTCGTGCAACCAATCGATTTTGCCATCACGATTTAAGTCGATGATCGCGTTGGCGCGACCTTGTCCAGCGGTGACGCCAGAATCGCGAAAACTTAACCGGCCCGGGGTTGATTCATTGATCCACCACTTTGCGCCGCCATCCTGAAAGTTCATCTGCAAATCCAATTTGCCGTCCTCATTAATATCAACGGCCAAGTGAATCTCAGTGAATGGATACGAGCCGGGTGCCGGTTTGAAGTGACCTTGTCCATCATTGAGTAGTGCAAGAGCCCGCCCCGCACCATGAGCAGCGAGGAATAGGTCCAGTTTCCCGTCCCCATCCAGGTCCACGAGATTCAAGCCGCTCAGCCACCAGTTGGTGAATTTTGCATAACGCGCCGCCAGTTGGTCTGTGAGACCGCACGAACGAGTGATGTCTTCAAAAGCCTGGGCAGAGTTTTGCGCTTGAACAGGAAATGCACAGGCCGCGCATATAGCCAAAACTAAGCCGAATAGCAGGAACCCTTTGGGCATACTGAGATTGGAAGAGCCATTTCGTCCTAAAATTCACGGCAAGCTGTTGAACCTCGACTGGCGCGGGAAGTTGCAAACCTGCGAAACAGCTGCAGTCAGTTAATTGCGCGCAGAGTCCAATGGTTTGGGAACCACTGGTTCTTTGTCCGCGACGTTTTCGGAAGCTTTGACTGGCAGAACCTTGAGCGAGTCATCAGAGGCGATAGCGGGTCCACCAGCTTTTACCGGTTCCTGCGCCGAAATTTGTGGCGTATGCGCTTCTTCCAAGGGCAAAA
>DASWRJ010000325.1:0-2715 GCA_036403255.1 Verrucomicrobiia bacterium | reverse complement strand
TTACGGTCCTTTTGCCCCAAACGCCATGAACGAGCCCTTTCCAGCGCCCGATCAGGCGCGCCGCGATTTCCACCAGTTGCGTGAGTTGGGCGCGAATGTCCTCCGGCTCTATAACACACCGCCTCGCTGGTTTCTCGACCTTGCCACAGAATTCGAGGTTCGCCTGTTCATAGACATTCTGTGGAACAAGGAGCGTTGCTTCCTGGATTCTGAAGCCGCCAAAGACGCGGCGCGAAAGGCAATCCGCTCGGTCGTTCAGGAAAATGTCAGCCACGCAGCCGTATTTGCCTACAGCCTCGTCAATGAAGTTCCGGCCGATATCGTGCGCTGGAGCGGCGCGCGGGCGGTGGCCGATTTCATCGACGAACTTGCCGGTGTGGCTAAATCGGTGGACCCGGATTGCCTCTGCACGTTCGGCAACTTTCCGCCTACGGAATTCCTGCGGCCGCGCAATGTCGACTTTATCTCCTTTAATATTTATCTGCACAATAAATCTGCCTATGAGAATTACCTGATGCGGCTGCAGATGATTGCGGATGAAAAGCCACTGCTCATCAGTGAATTTGGCATTGATTCCTATCGTGAAGGTGAATCGGCCAAATGTGAAATGCTCGCGTGGCAGATCGAGGCCACTTTTCGCTCTGGTCTGGCCGGGACGGTCGTTTTCAATTTCACCGACGATTGGTATGCGAGTGGCAGCCCAGTCGAAGATTGGTCCATGGGTTTGACAACCAAAGATCGAGATCCCAAGCCGTCTTTCGAGGTTGTCCAAAAACTGTTTCACGCGGCGCCCTATTTTCCGCCGCTGCGTTGCCCTAAAGTTTCCGTTGTGGTTGCCTGCTACAATGGCGCGCGCACATTGAAGAGCTGCCTCGATTCGCTGCAACTTCTCAATTACCCGGATTACGAAGTGATTTTAGTTGATGACGGTTCCACTGACGCGACGCCGCAAATCACTTCGCTCTACACAAATGTGCGTTACTTTCGCCAGGCGAATCGCGGTTTGTCCGTTGCCCGCAATGTTGGCATTCAGGCGGCGGTCGGTGAAATTATCGCTTTCACGGATGCCGATTGTCGGGCGGACGAAGATTGGCTTTTTTATATTGTAGGCGATCTGGCCGCTTCGCCGTTTCTCGGAATGGGCGGCCATAATCTGTTGCCACCGGAAGATTCACCCGCAGCAGCGGCGGTGCTTGTGTCACCGGGTGGGCCCGCGCACGTGATGCTTACGGACCGCATAGCGGAGCACATTCCCGGCTGCAACATGGTTTTCTATAAATGGGCGCTCGAGGAAATCGGCGGTTTCGATCCGGTTTTTACCAAAGCAGGGGACGACGTCGATCTTTGCTGGAGATTGCAGCAGCGCGGACATCGGATCGGCTTCAACTCGGCGGGTTTTGTCTGGCATTATCGGCGCTCGAATGTGCACGCATACCTCAAGCAGCAACATGGATATGGCGAGGCTGAAGCTTTGCTCGTGCGGAAACATCCCGAGTACTTCAGCTTTTTCGGTGGCAGCATTTGGCGGGGACGGATTTATTCGGCCTCCAATCCCGGGCTTCTGCTAAAGCGGCCTATCGTGTACCATGGCCTGTTCGGCACGGCGTTCTTCCAAACGCTTTATTCCGCCGAGCCAGCATTTCCGCTCATGTTTTGCACTTCGCTAGAATACCACGTTCTGCTGACGCTGCCCCTGGCTGTGCTTTCGGTGCCGTTTCGATTTCTCTGGCCGGTTGCGCTGTTGAGTTTTCTTTTATCACTAGGCGTCTGCGCGGGGGCGGCCCTGCAAGCCGAATTGCCGAAGAGCAGAATGCGCTGGTGGTCACGCCCGCTTGTGGCGCTATTGTTCTTTCTGCAACCCATCGTGCGGGGATGGGCCAGATATCAAGGACGATTGCACTTGCGCCCGACGCCCGAGGCTGCGGCGCGCCAGTTGGAGTCCCTCAATTTGCACGGCAAGGGCGAAAGCCTGGAGTATACTTACTACTGGGCCAAACGCAGCCTGGACCGCATCACTTTTCTGAACACCATCCTTGCGCAACTGGAGGCGCAGGGCTGGCCGATTAAGTCGGACACTGGCTGGTGCGAATATGATATCGAAATTTACGGGAGCCGATGGTGCCGACTTCAACTCACGACGGCTGCCGAGCAATGGGCCGGGCCAAATAAGATGTTTCGGTGCCGGCTGCGCGCGGCCTGGTCTCTGGCTGCGCGGCTGCTTTTCTGGTCGGTTTGTGGTTTTGAATTGTTGGTGATTGGTTTTGTGCGCTCCGAGTTGCCTTATCTTTGGATGCTGTTACTAACGATGCCCCTCTTCGCCTGGTACCTTGAGCAGGAGAAGCACAATTTGGAAAAAATGATCGCTG
This sequence comes from Verrucomicrobiia bacterium, assembly GCA_036403255.1. Classification (GTDB taxonomy): domain Bacteria; phylum Verrucomicrobiota; class Verrucomicrobiia; order Limisphaerales; family JAQGOV01; genus JAQGOV01. The sequence continues at coordinate 349 of DASWRJ010000325.1, read as the reverse complement.
CCTTTCTTGACAACGCCGCGAAACAAATGGGCATGACAAAACTTGAGTATAAGGAAGCCGAGGAAAAGTTTAGCCCGGTCGAGCCTCTGCGCCCGGCTATCAAAGCATGAAAAAGTTTCGCCTTTCCATTCGCTCCAGCCCATCATGGTCACCGCATTATGGTTCAATATCTTGATCTCCTGCGCCTGGTCCTGAATCAGGGTAAATTCAAAGCTGACCGCACTGGCACCGGCACCTATTCGGTTTTCGGCGCGCAGACCCGATTTCCTCTGCAGCACGGATTTCCAGTCCTCACGACCAAGAAGCTTCATCTCAAGTCCATTATCTATGAGCTACTCTGGTTTTTGCG
>DASWRJ010000324.1:0-5204 GCA_036403255.1 Verrucomicrobiia bacterium | reverse complement strand
TCCCACGCCAGGGTGGCCGATACCGAAGTAACCGCCTTCTAGGTTTTCCAACGGCTCATTAGCTCGCCAGCGGAATGGACGGCACAGGTTTTGGCGCACTTTTCTCGGCAAGTGCGATTGGCTCATCCTTTTTGAACCAGGTCCTCCAGCCCTCTTTCAATTCCAACTTGAACCAGCCAAACAGCGCCCAGACTACATGCCACGAGCTGCGGCCAGAGAAAGTGTAACCGACGAACATAAAGCGCTGGGCATGATTATGCCGGCCCCATGTCCCGCGCGCACGGCGCGACTGCGCCATCGCTGCAAAGCGCCTGTTGTAGATGCTCATCAAATGAAAAAACGGGACGGAAGGCGCGGTGGAAAAAAGCGGTTCTTTCAGGGCCATCGCGCCGCGCTTGAAAGGTTGCGAAGCAACGCCCAGGTAGTACAAGCCCAAGTCGAGCAGGAAGGCCAGGCGCATCAATTCGAAATCGCCCATGTACTGATACTTGTCTTTATACACCGCCCGAAACCAGCGCTCATAGCTGCGGCAAAAATCATAGTTGTGCCGCCCGATGAGCGGCCCCAGTTCCTCCCCGCGTTGCTGCGCCAGTATTATGCTCGAGGCGGATGTAACAGTAAACGAAACCCAATCCATGCCAGGGCTGTAAAACGGATCGAGGAAACCAGCCGCATCACCGACCAGCACGAAACCGTCACCCGCTTGCGTGGTGCAGGAGTACGGGAGATTCTTGCGCCAATGGACGTCCCCTTCAATCCATTCGGCGTCCGCCAGGAGTTCGCGGCCAATCGGATGAGCGCACAGAAATGTTTTCAACCTATCACCAAGGACACCTTCATCCGGCCATTCCACCATGCGTTGATCGAACACTACTCCGACACTCACATCGCCACCTTTGAGCGGAATGACCCACGCCCACCAGCCAGTCCCAATCAAATGGTTTGTGGCCGTGCCGCGAATGCCATGGCACGCCATGGCCCATTTCGGAAATTTCTTTGCTAACTCGCAGCCATCCCAATCTTTCACGCCCTTCCACCGGGCCCAAACAGCCGTCGTGGGATGCTCGGTGTTGGCTTGCCACCAGCCGTTTTGCCGGGCCAGCAGCGCGGCCACGCCCGAGGCATCCACCACCCAGCGCGTTTTGATTTCGGTGGTGCTGTCGCCCTTTCGAATAATAATGCGTTGCATGCCCCCGGGTGTAAGCTCCACCCTTTGCACGGAAGCGGGCCGCCAAATCTCCGCGCCGAGAGCAGCCGCGCGCTTCAAGACTTCCTCATCCAGCGTGGCGCGATCGACCTGAAAAGCGGGGACACGCGCCATGTAGCGGCCGCCGATTTCGCTGCAATCTTCGAGTGTTTTTGCCTGCTCGTTGTAAAACCAAAAACGCATCCCTTGTTTCATGAGATGCGCTTCGTTTAAGTATTGCATGAGCCCGAGCACGCGCGCGAGAAAGTAGGTGCTTACTTCCACCGTGGCCTCCCCCACCCTGCGCGTAAACGCAGGGGCCTTTTCGATCACAAGGACGCGCAACTCCGGTTTTTCGCGCAACAGCAAAATGGCCGTCGATGCGCCCGCCAGGGCGCCGCCAATGATCACGACGTCATAAGACGTGGCGGGCATCGGTTCGGAATTCACGCAAAAGCCTTTTAATTGGCGCGCTCGAGCTTGAAGTCATCCTTCACGACTTTCCCGTCCTCTGCTGAAATGTAGATGTCCCCAATTTCGACGGTCTCAGAAGGGCGTCGAATTTTGGCGGCCCAGACGCGTACTTTCCAGGTCGGCGTGTGCTCAGGCCCGTAGCCTTCAAGCCAAAGTTGGGTGGAAGTAAGCGTCAGGTTTTTTAGGAGCGGCTCGTTCTTTATCGTATCGATAACCTTGTCGGAATCGACTTTGAATTTGGTCTTATCAAGTTCCTTGTGCGCGCCCGTAATCGGTTCGAGCAGGCGCGAGGGCCTTTTTACAGCCACTTTCTTGCCGGCGGCAAATTTCACTTCGCTGGCCAGAGCCGTGGCATCTGGATCGTAATAAACCACATACCAAATATTTGGCACCAGGGTGCCGACTGATTTTTCCGAGCGAATTTGCACCACGCGCCCGCGAGCGTCGCGCCCGACATGATCATTTCCTTCTTTGATTAACTCGAATGCCGTTGGCTCGCTCGCGAGGGCGGCGCGGCTAATGGCGAGTATGCCGAAGACTATCAGACTAAAGCTGTGGGACAAACGGGCATTTATCTTCATAATTTAAATATTAGGTAAACGAAGGAGGAACGACAACTTGGAAAATACCACTGGATTAAATATAGCTCCCATCGGTGGTATTTGTGCCCGGTGGAGGAGTGATGAGAGAAGGTACCTTGGGCAGCACCGGATTTCTCGCGGCTGGTGGCGGGCTCCAGAGCTTCCAAACACCGCCCCGCTTTTCGACCGGGAAATTAAATTCGTGACCGACACTGGGTTTAACGCGAACCAGCAGAACATCGTTTATGAGATTAGTAACTGCGATCACTTTTGTGCCGAGGCGCATGCGTAAATTGCCGGTCATCTCTTGAAGGCCAGACCATGACAATTTCGAGACGAGTTTGGGTACAAGAGTTTTGCGCACCATGGATTGAATTTCGAGAACGTCCGCGCGATCCAGATTTTGAAAATCTGGAGGTTGATTGCGCAGATAGAGCATGAAACCCAAGCCAATGAGAACCAGAGCAGCGGCAGAAAAAAGGAGCTGTTTTTGCCGAGACATAACTAACCAGATTAACTTAAGCCCAAGACTTGTTGCATCGTGTAAATTCCTGGCTTCTGCTGCGCAACCCACTCCGCAGCGCGCAACGCCCCATTGGCGAATGTCTCCCGGCTGGATGCTTTATGTGTCAGTTCTACCCGTTCCCCATTTGCTGCGAAAATCACCGTATGATCCCCCACCACGTCTCCACCGCGAATCGCGTGTATCCCAATCTCTGAATTTGTGCGCTCGCCAGTGATTCCTTCACGTCCGTGGCGCAGCGAGTTTTTGAGTTGCAGTTTGCGCACTTCGGCGAGGATTTCCAGCAAGGTCGTGGCCGTCCCACTGGGAGCGTCCTTTTTCATTCGATGATGCATCTCCACCACTTCGAGGTCGAAGTCAGGCCCAAGAATCTCCGCCGCTTTGCGCGTCAGCCAAAAAAGGGTGTTCACACCCGTTGAATAATTCGAAGACCAGACGATGGGAATCTGCGTTTGCTGCCTGCGTATTTCCGCCTTTTCGGTTTCCGAGTGTCCAGTCGTTCCAATGACGAGTCCCTTCCGATGCTCCGCGCAAAGGGCCGCAACTCCTGCGGTGGCTGAGTGAAAACTGAAGTCGATTACAACATCACCGTCCTTGATGACCGACTTCAAATCATCCCCTACGTCCACCTGGCCGACGATTTGGAGTTGCGGATTTCGCGCCGCACACGTCATCAGCATTTGGCCCATGCGTCCTTTTGAACCGGTGATGATGATTTTGGTCATAGAAAATTTTGTCAGCGCGGAATGCCACTTGCCAGGCTACATCAGTAATCTTTAGTGCTATTTGAAAACGCCGCACATCTTCAATGTGCTGCGCAGTACCTCGCGATTTTTCATGCTCATTGGCACCAACGGCAGCCTGTATTCCTCTTCCATCAGTCCCAGCATGGCCAGTGCTGCTTTTACAGGGACCGGATTCGTTTCGATGAAAAGGTCTTTAAAGAGCGGATAGAATCTGTAATGCAACTTCTGCGCCAGTTCGATTTTGCCCGTCGCGTAAGCGCGCACCATATGCGCCACTTCGCGTGGAATGACGTTCGACGCTACGCTCACCACGCCATGCGCCCCTAGCGCCATGAAAGGCAGCGTCAGCGCATCGTCCCCGCTCAAGATTGTGAAATTCTGTCCGAGCGCCGAGCGCAATTGGCTGACTCGATCCGCATTCCCACCGGCTTCTTTGATACCGACGATATTCACGCTGTCATGCGCGAGCCGATCCACCGTCTCAACCGCGATCTCAACGGCGCAACGCCCCGGAATACTGTAGAGAATGATTGGCAACTTCGTCGCTCGCGCGATGGCGTGAAAATGTTGGAATAAGCCTTCCTGCGTTGGTTTGTTATAATACGGCGCGACCTGCAACGACCCATCGGCACCCGCTTCTTCGGCAGCTTGCGTCAGGTAAATGGCTTCTTTGGTCGAATTGCCGCCCGTGCCTGCCAGCACTTTTATCTTTCCGGCTGCAAATTCAACACTCCAGCGAATTACCTCGATGTGCTCTTCGTAATCCAATGTGGGCGATTCACCTGTCGTCCCGACGGGCACCACGCCATCCACACCGCCTTTGATTTGCGACTTGATCAATTTCTCCAGCGCGGCACGGTCTATGCGCCCGTCCTTAAACGGAGTAACAATCGCCGTGTAGGTCCCTGAGAATAATGGTTGCTTTTGCACTTTAATACTAAGCCGCTGCTCGCTTTTTTATATTTCGATCTGTCCCTCGAACGAAAACTCCGCCGGGCCGGTCAATCGCACATTTTGAAATTGGCCCGCCTCTTCCCTGAAACTCACTTCCAGCAAATCCCCGCCTTGCACTTGCACTTTCACAGGAGAAATAAATCCATGCACGCGCGCTGCAATCAGAGCCGATGCGGTCACGCCCGTCCCGCAGGCCAATGTCTCGCCCTCGACCCCGCGCTCGTAGGTCCGTACGCGTATCGAATTTGGCCCAAGCACTTGCACAAAATTTACATTAGTTCCTTTGGGCGCAAAGTGCGGGTGAAAGCGGATTTCGTTGCCCCACTGCTGCACCATCGCTTTATCAGCATCAGCTACAAATATGATGGCATGCGGCACGCCTGTGTTCAGCGAGTGGACAGTAAACTTTGTCCCGTCTTTTAAAGTGATCTTCTGGTCCAGCGCCAGGTTCGTCGGTGAAGTTAGCCCTACCGTCACCACTTCCCCCTGGAAGTTGGCCTCGATTATCCCAGCCCCGGTCTCGAAGGTTGTCTGCCCTTTGGCCCCGGCTTTCCGCTGGATGAATCGAGCAAAACAGCGTGCGCCATTTCCGCACATCTCGGCGGTGCTGCCGTCGCTGTTATAAAACTCCCACGACCAATCAGCCTTTCCACTTGTGCATGGAATGAGCAGAAAAACCCCGTCCGCCCCCACGCCCCGCTGGCGATGGCAAAGCTGCACCACCTGTTCGGTAGTCAGGT
>DASWRJ010000323.1:0-3816 GCA_036403255.1 Verrucomicrobiia bacterium | reverse complement strand
ATTGTTTGAACAATAACGCGTGCCGATGCAACGATTGTAGACCTGCAAATTTAAACCTTCGGAATTGTGCAGCGTGGCTTCGTCCGGGCAGACCAGCTCGCTAGGAGCTGTCTCACAATGCATGCACGGCACAGGCTGGTTGCCTGCCTCGGGGTTTTCCGGTGGACCGCGAAAATATGTGTCCACGCGAATCCATTGCATCTCGCGTCCGCGCTGAACCTGTTCTTTGCCGACAACGGGGATGTTGTTTTCGGCGTAGCAAGCCATGTTGCAGGAGCTGCAACCGATGCAAGCATTCAGATCGATAACCATCCCCCAGGCCATATCCCTTTTTTGTTCAGCGGTCAGGTTGTAAAAGCTCTCAGACTGTTTCGGCACTTCCGATTGTTCATCTGCAAAGTGTGGATTGTTTTGATACTCGGCCCAAGTGCCTTCGCGGAAAACCGGTCGCCCATGCAAACTTTGATGCTGCTGTGTGGAAACCAGCGCGTAATGCTTGCCGGTCTTTCGCAGTTCAAGTCCATGGCCGAAGCCCATCGCGTCGGAAGTGCGCAATTTGTAAGTGTTAAAACCAGTGTCTAGGGCGACGCGTCCAGCGCGTTTTCGGCCGTAGCCCAGCGTTAGCATAACAGAGCCATCCGGATGGCCGGGCACAATCCAGGCAGGTACTTGAAGGGTCCGATTGCGATATCGCAATTCAAGCAAATCGCCGTTACTGATTTTCTGCCGCTGCGCGAGCACCGGGCTGATGAAAGCCGCATTGTCCCAGGTCAGTTTTGTAATTGGCTTGGGATGTTCCTGAAGCCAGGCGTTATTTGCGAATGAGCCATCGCCAATGGTTGGATCGGCTGCAAAAGCAATTTCGAGCGGCAAGCCCGTTTTATCTTTTCTCTGGCTCGGCGTAGGCCGATCCGAAGTGGCTGGTGGCAAACCCGTTTCAGCGTCAGGCCGCAGGCGAACGGACCTCTTTGCCGCAGCCGAATCAGCAACTAAGCCCTCGTGCAAAGCGCGCCGCCAACCTTTTTCAAAATCCGCCCACTTGCTTTGCTTCTGCCAAAAATCATGAACAATTTCGTACGAAGAACGGCCCGATTCGATTTGCAGCATGACCTCGAGTAATTCGAGTGCAGATTTTCCGCCATAGAGCGGCTCAATCAGCGGCTGAATAAGGGAAACCGTACCGTCGAATGCGCGGATATCTCCCCAGCTTTCCAGGTAGTGCGTTTCGGGAATATGCCAATGGCAATAAGCAGCCGTTTCATCTTCATACTGGCCGAGATGAACAGCCAAAGGCACTTGCGTCATGGCCCGCGCGAATTCCAGATCGACTGGCGCGTTGAAGATCGGATTGGTGCCCATGATGACGAGCATGTCCACCGATTTAGAACGCACAGCTTCCGTCAGTTCGCGCACTGACGCGGTATGATTTGTGGGACTGGTTTCAATAGGCTCGGTGTAACTGATGGTTTTACCGACATTATCGAGCAACTGATTAATCCGATGCACCAACATGTGCGCGAATGAAGTTTGATGATCGCCTGCAATCACAGCGCTCGACCCGCGATGCGCTTGCAGATCTTCTGCAACCGCACGAATCCAGCGGTTATGTTCCGCGCTCCAATCACCGGAATTATCTGTTCTGCCGCTCAAGAGTTCTGAGATCCCAAAGGCGACTCGTTCGATTTCGCTTGGTGGAAGCGGGAGCCGATGATCGGCCATAGAACCCGTGACGGTGAACTGGCTTTCCACAACATACAGCCGATTCATCACGGATTGGGGGCCATCGCTCAGCCGTCGGCCCAAAATGAAATCGCTCGAATAGCGCAACGCCGCTGGATGGCCGGACAGAAAATCGGCGTCAAGCGAGAGGATTACTTTGGCATTTTCAAAGGCATATTGCGTCTCGACATTTTCGCCGAAAGCGAGCTTGGCGCCCTCAATCCCCGAATCCCGGTGCAGAGGTTCATAGGCATGCCAGCGAGCTTCAGGGAATTTTTTAAGCAGCGCCTGTATTTGAGCGGTCAACGTCGGAGAAGTGATTGTGCCTGTGAGGAGCCGCAATCCCGCGCCCGCTTTGCGACTCTGCTTTTGCAGCGCGATATTGAGAGCATCCAGGAACGCAGTCCACGAACTCGCCTCGCCAGCGTTGATAACCGCTTTCGAGCGATCTGGATCGTACAGATCGAGCAACGATGCCTGGCCAAAGATGCTCGTCGCGCCGCGGCTCATCGGATGTTGCGGATTGCCCTCGATCTTGACCGGTCGGCCTTCTCGGCTTTTAACAAGCAATGCCTCTGCGAACCCGTGCCTTGGCATCGCAGTGGCAAAGTAAAGCGGCCGACCTAGCGTCATCTGTTCGGGCTGGGCAATATACGGCACAATTTTCTCATTCGGCTGGCGCTGGGTGCATCCGGAAAAGCCTGCCAGAGCGATAGAGCCCGCCATTAATTTTAGGAAATTGCGTCGGCTGAGTGGATCAGTCCACTCGCTCGCACCCGCCGGAAATTCGCGTTCGCAAAATACTTTGAACTCCGGTGTCTCCGCTAATTCATCCAGGCTACGCCAGTAATCCTGTCCGCGCCGTTCCTTCAGGCGCTGCCTAATGCTTTCCCAATCCACCGAGTTGGAGCTGGGCGGCTTTGACGCCCTAGACTGAAATATTGGAGAAACATTCATCAGCGATGACAGACATTGCAGTCCGACAGACGCCAGGAAGCGATGTGGTTTTCCTGGATTAATTTTTTGCCCTGCGCCCATTGCGTCGCCTTGGGCTCCCATTTCATATTGAACACCTCTTCCCGCAGGCGGACGAATTTCTCGGGCTGGCGATGGCAATCGAGGCACCACTTCATGTATAGACTTTGCTCCTTCCACACCAATGGCATCTGATCCACGCGACCATGACAGGTGGAGCAGCCGACACCCTTTTGCACGTGGATGCTGTGCTCGAAATAAACGAAGTCCGGCAAATCATGCACGCGGTTCCATTGCAGGGGCTGCCCCGTGGCGAGGCTTTGGCGCACCGGTTCGAGCAAGGGAGCTTCCTTCCAGATTTGCGAATGGCACGTCATGCAGGTCTCAGTTGGCGGAATCCCCGCAAAAGAGGAACTCTCGACGGAGGTGTGACAATACCGGCAATCAATGCCCAGCCCGCTATAATGGTGTTGATGGCTGAACATCACCGGCTGCTCCTGTGGCATGCGTTGCTTAGTCACGAGCGGAGACCAGAAAACCGCGTGCAATCCCCAGCCCGAGAGTACGATTAGCAGAAAAACTCCCGCCAAAGTGGCCCGGGCGATGGTGTTGCTGCGGCGTCGAAAAATCTGCGGCATTATGGACTCCTGAATTTCTGCAACGCGCGGAAAGCGTCTTAAATCGCAATTCCAGCTAATCACACTCGCGAATCTTTCTCCCTAGGGATTGTTCCCCATAGCTGCCACGCTCTTCCGAAAGGATGGTGATTTACACGGACAGATTTCCGGCGCGTGCGGTAAATTAAGGAGGCGTAATTGTCTCTAAAATTCTTTCCGTAAGAAGATTCAAGGAGGGGTAAATGGCGACAACTGCGAGTGATGTTTTAATTGAAACGCTCATTGATTGGGGTGTGGACGTCGTCTTCGGCTTGCCGGGTGATGGTATCAACGGAATTATGGAATCTCTTCGCACTCGCCAGGACCGCATTCGATTCATCCAAGTGCGGCATGAGGAAGCGGCGGCGTTCATGGCCTGTGGGTATGCCAAATACACGGGCAAACTAGGAGTCTGCCTCGCCACTTCCGGCCCTGGAGGCATCCATCTTCTTAATGGCCTCTATGA
>DASWRJ010000322.1:0-3363 GCA_036403255.1 Verrucomicrobiia bacterium | reverse complement strand
CTGGCACTCAAGAAAGATATTGCCAGCGCCTGGCGCGTTTTCGTGAAAACACAGGATGTAATCGGCATCAAAGTGTACTCCGCCCCCGGTCCGCAAAGCGGCACCAGGCCTGCGGTTGTCGAAGCCATCATTAAAGGGCTTTTGGAAGCAAAAGTTGAGCCGGAAAACATCATTATCTGGGACAAATTAATGGCTGATTTGCGCAAATCCGGCTTTACCGACCTGGCAGCCAAATATGGAATTCGCGCCGAAGGCAGCCTCGAAACCGGTTACGATTGGAAAGTGAGTTACGACGAATCGCCCCTCATCGGGCAGCTTATTTGGGGCGATCTCGAGTTTGGCTCAGGCAAGCAAGCCATTGGAAAAAAATCTTACGTCACCAAGATTCTGACCAAAGAAGTGACTAAGGTCATAAATGTCACCCCTTTGCTGAATCATTACCGCGCAGGTGTTACCGGCAATCTTTACAGCCTGGCCGCCGGCAGCGTGGACAATTTTATGCGCTTCGAGAACGAAGCCACTCGCCTCGCCGATGCCGTGCCGGATATTTATAATCTTCCGGTGCTCGCGGACCATGTAGTCTTGAATATTGTGGACGCGCTAATCTGCCAATATGAAGGGGAAGACCTGAGCCGGTTGCATTACTCGATCGCGCTCAATGAACTGCGTCTGAGCACCGATCCGGTTGCGTTGGACGTTTTATCCCTCGCCGAAATTGCCAAACAACGCAAAGCCGCCAAGCTCGATGCCCGTCCGCAAAATCTGAAGCTTTATTCCAATGCCTCCGAATTACTGGAACTCGGCGTCAGCGAACTTCCGAAAATCCAAATTGAGCGCGTGAAATAGCAGAACGCGTCACCAGCAAGCATCCTATTCTCTCGCGGCAGACAGAGTTTCGATTTAACCGGCCGGCGAAACATCTTCGGCGGCTGGCTGCAAGTATGACTTGCCTCGATAGAATTGCGAGACCACCAGGTAGAGCAGGCATGTCACAAACATAACTTCAGCGAAAAAGAAAAAGTACTGGGCACCCTTTAACTTCAAGCTGCCGTCAGCCTTCTGAATGAAAAAGTTGACGGCGGAGGTGAACACATTGCCCAGCGCGATGGATCCGAGATAAGTGCACATCACCAGCGACTTCATGCTTTTCGGCGCTTGGGTGTAAGCGAATTCCAGGTGCGTGACCGAAATCAGCACTTCCCCAGCCGTTAGGAAAAGAAAGGCCAGCATTTGCCAGATGATATTAGGCCGCTGGCCGGCATCGAGCCGCATCTGGATCAGCGCAATGATCAGGAAGGCGAACAGAACCATGAAAAGACCCCCGCCGAATTTGCGCAGCGGTGTGACACGCACGAATTTGGCGGCTGCGGGATATATCACGTAGGAGAAAAGCGGCAGCATTCCCAGCACGAAGACGGGATTCACGGTCTGGATTTGCGCGGGCAGCCATTCACGGCCGAAAAGAAAACGGTCCATTTTATCTGCCTGAAGCACCCACGACGAAAAGTTTTGCTGCCAAAGCGCCCAGAACATGGCCGCGAACGGCATCAGGATGAGAAGGTTGCCCAACGCCTTCAAGTGCTCAGGTTTGGATACTTCCCTGATATATTGCGCCAGGCCAGTGGGTGGGACATGCACGAATTTTTTGCGTCCCAGCCAAAAGATGATGGTGGCGAGCAGCATCGCGATGCCCGGCGTGCCAAAAGCCACTCGCGGACCGAAGCGGTCGAGGAATTCTGGAATCAGCATGGTCGATACCGCCGAACCAATATTGATGGAAAAATAAAACCAACTGAACACGCGCGGCAGTAGATGCTGATTTGCCGGGCCGAATTGATCGCCCACGTTTGCACTTACGCACGGTTTTATCCCACCGGCGCCCAACGCGACCAGCGCGAGCCCACACATCAGGCCCGTGCGCGTATCATTCAGCGCCAGGACAAAATGCCCGAGGCAATAGACAATCGACAAGCTGAGAATCGTGCGATACTTGCCCAGAATTGCATCGGCCAGAAACGCCCCCAGAATCGGGAGAAAGTAGTTGAGCGAGACAAACGCATGATACCAAGCCTCGGCTTTATTCTCCGCAAGATGATCGGGCTGGCCATGGGCGTTCAGCATGTATTTCGTCATGAAGATCACGAGGATCGAATTCATGCCGTAATAGCTAAAGCGCTCAGCCGCTTCGTTCCCGACGATGTAACCTACGCCCGGGGGCATTTTATTTATCAGGAGCGGCGTGGTCCGGTATTCGGATGCGGGCATAGAAAGAAATTACCAGGAGAGTTCGAGCAGGGAGACGCCCTGCCGCGGAAGATTGAAACGAATAATGCCGACGCCGTCCGCAATGCGGAGCGAGTTTTCCTCCAGTAGCGCAAGCTGCCCGGCTCGTTCCAACTCGGCGTATTGCTCAGGCGTGGGTTGTTGCGGCGAACCCATTTTTTGCCAGCGCGTAAATGCGTTGCTGTGTTCCTGGTCGATTCGGTAGTGGCGCAGCCTGGCCCGGCCACTCGACAATGGAATTGCCTGCAACCGCGTTTCGACCACAGCGTCAGGCCCGGGCAAATCGTCATCGTGATAATGCCAGACCAGCACGCACATTTTTTTCGCTTCGAGCGAAGCCAGAGCGCCGACATCCGGATGCTCGCGCACGCCGCGCCGCACGATTTCAGCAAGCGGCACCGCTCCCGTGCTTTCCACCGCGACACGCTGGCCGCTCATCCTGGCAAACATGCGAAATGCATTCAGCACCGGTTTATCAATGCCATTGCTGGCGAGAGTGCGAAAGCCGGCAAAGTAAGGCTGGTCCTCGAATTCAAACGCCCAGGTGAGCGCGCCTTCGAAATTCACACTCAAGTTTGCTGCTAGTTCATGTTTGCGCGCGAAGACCGCCGCCGTATAACTGGAATACATTGTGCCATTTCGATACGCGAGCTGTGGACCCTGGCACGCGGCGCAACCTTCAGGGTCCGATTCCCCAATGATGATCGGTTTGTCTTTCAGCTCCGGGTAGGACGCGACGATGCGAAAGCCGTCCTCAATTGTTCGTAATTGAGCCGCGATTCCCATGCGCACGTGCTCATTTGTGTACACCGGCGCGCCCTTGGCGTGAAACGAAATGAAGTCAAGCGGAGTCCCAACTTTGCCGGTGGCGTAATTCGTCCCGCGCAGGCAGTGCTCGAGAAAGTCGCGCATGAACTTGCCTCCGCTCCCGGCGCAGTCCGGGCCACCCACGCGCGCCGTTGGCAGCGCGCGGCGCACTGCATCAATCGCGTAATCGTGCAGCTCGCGAAACTCAGCGGGCGTGCCGCGCCAATAGCCGATGTTAGGCTCATTCCAGACTTCCCAATACCATGACTCGAC
>DASWRJ010000321.1:0-3032 GCA_036403255.1 Verrucomicrobiia bacterium | reverse complement strand
AGGAGTATAACTCTCCCCACGAATGAGCACTGCATCGAACATTATCGACTTTGACCCGAGCGCTGAACCCACTTTCCTGGCGTGCGAGCCCCAGCCCAAATCCGAGGGCAGCGTTCATCCGCATGTGCTCCTCGTCCACTGGGAAATCTATTTCCGCGCTGGGAATTGGCAGGCTGCCTGTCAGATCGCCGAGTCTTTAATCGTTCATCTGCCCGATGAAGCGATTGGCTGGATCTACCGCTCTTTCGCTCTGCGCCAGATGAAACGCACGGCCGAAGCCAAAGATGAATTGTTGGTGGCTGCCCGCAAATTCTCCAAGGATTGGCGCATCGCCTATAATCTCGCGTGCTATCAGGCTGAACTGGGAGATATTCCCGGCGCTTGGAATTGGCTCGATCGCGCCATCGAAATTGGCGATGTCGAACTGATCAAAACTGAGGCTCTGGCCGAACCGGCCCTCGAACGCCTCTGGGCCAAGCTTTAATTAAATCTGAAAGTCTGATCCGCGCCGCACCCTTTCGGCCTTGTTCATCACTTTCACTGTCAAGCCTTCGAACACTACCAGCGAGTTCGGCGGCACGCTCGACGTCAGAAAGACATTTCCTCCAATGGTGCTGCCCGCGCCAATCACTGTTTCCCCGCCCAGGATAGTGGCACCGGGATAAATCGTCACATTATCTTCAATGGTCGGATGGCGTTTCACATCCCGCAAAGTTTGCCCGCCGCTGGTCGATTTGGCGCCGAGCGTCACGCCGTGATAAATTTTGACGTTGTTTCCAATTTCGCATGTCTCGCCCACCACCGTACCAGTGCAATGGTCCACAAAAAAATGCGAGCCGATCTTCGCTCCCGGATGTAAATCCATCCCGCTCCGGGTGTGCGCCCACTCCGTCATGATGCGGGGAATCAGCGCCACTTGCCGCAGATACAACTCATGAGCCATGCGTTGCACCGCAATCGCCTCGATAAATGGATACGCCACAATTATTTCCTCCTGGCTTCGCGCAGCAGGATCGCCGCTGTAAGCCGCCTCAGCATCCGTGCGCAACAATTCACGCACGCGCGGCAAATTTTCGAGAAATTCGAGCGTCAGCTTTCTCGCCAGCGGCCCTAGTTCCTTTTTGGCCAGTCCGGGCGGTGGCGCATATTCCAGGCTCTTACTGATTTCATCCTGCAACCGGCCGAGGACGGCATCGACCAGCGACACCATTTTAACTTTTAATTCGGAGGAATGAATCGTCTCTTCGTCAAAGAAGCCGGGAAACATCAGCCGCAGCAAATCAAGTGTGATACTTGCGATCGCGCTCTTGGAAGGCAGGTTTTTCCCATCCAGATGGTTTATCCCGCCGAGCCGCGCATAGGACACCAAAAGCTGGTCGGCAATTTGTGTGACGCTTACATTCACAAAATCCAGTATCCCGCAGCGCACGGTCAAAGGCAAGCTGCCGGGTTATCGTTTACAGGCATATTTCGGGCCAAAGCAAGCGGCAGTTAAGCTCGCATTGTCTGCTCAAGACGCTCCTAAACCAGTCTCAAAGAGATCGTCTTCAAATACGAACCCTCTGGAAAGGTCGCCGGATGATCTATCTCGTGTCCCGTCGTTTGCAGCTCCTCAAATCGAAGTTTGCATTCAGTCGCCGCTTTGCGCACGGCCTGGAAAAACTCAGTTGCGTTCACGTGCGCTGAACAGGAGGAGGCAACGAGAATGCCACCCGGCCGCAGATGTTCGAGTCCCAGGCCCGCCAATTTCTCATAGGCGGCAATAGCTCCGGCTCGTTCATCTTCGCGTTTGGCCAGCGACGGTGGATCCAGCACGATCAGATCAAATTTACGCGCGTTTTTTGCCAGCCACTCGAATGTGTTCGCCTGGATCATTTCGTGTTGGCATTGGCTGATCTCAGGTGTCTCATTATTCAGCGCAAAATTGCGTCTGCTGCTCTCGAGCGCATGCTCACTTATGTCAATATCGGTCACTGAGCTTGCGCAACCGCGCGCGGCATAGAGCGAAAACCCGCCTGAAAAACTGAAACAGTTCAATACCTCCCGGCCCCTGGCCAGTGTGCCAACGAATTTGCGATTCTCACGCTGGTCCAGAAAGAAGCCCGTTTTTTGCCCGCGAATCACATCTGCTTCCAGGCGCAAACCATTCTCGAGAAAAGTGACCGGTTCTCGCACCGGCTCACCGAAAAGCACATCGCCATCTGAAAGACTGTGCTCCCGGCGCGCGTGGTCCTGAATGTTCCGACTCAACCGCAGAACCAGACGCTCGGGATGCAATTCCGAGCGCAGGATGTCCACGATTTTCTGGAGGTGCAAAAACCATATGGCCGAGTATAGCTTTAGCACGTAAGTGCTGCCGTAACGGTCCAGCACCAGGGCGGGCCATCTTTCATTCTCGCCATTGATGCAACGATATCCAGTAGTATCCGTTCCAAACCAGGCATTGCGGCGGCTGACCGCTTCGTGTAGATGCATGCGCCACCATTGGTCGTCAATCACTTGCGGTTTGCCGCGATGCAGAAGACGCACCCGGAGCGGAGAAGCCGGATCGTAGAGGCCAATACCGAGAAAATTATCGTGCCGGTCGTAAATAATAGCGAACTCGCCCGCTTTGCCCTCCCGGTTCTGTTTCTGGATGCTGTCTGAAAATAGCCAGGGATGGCCGGAGCGTAACTTCCAATCGGCCGTTGGCGTAACATGAACGCGAAGGGTGGCTGAAGAGGGCTTCTTCACTGATGAAGCATGTTAATCCTCTGGAGCTACTATGAAGCTTTGCGTCACAGGCGCTGGAGTGTCGCTGTCAAAAAAACCATCAATTATTCCGAATACGCGCAGGTTTCCAAACGGGTACTTCTCCCAAAACACCGAGACTTCCGTGCGAAAAGCTGCGCCCGAGGGACTAATTCCTTCCGCATAAGCCGGGTGGTTCAAAAGTGGAATTAACTGTTCGTATGTGGAACCCCTGTATCTTCGCAACCGCGCGTCCAGCAGGGCCGTGGCCTCCGAAAGTGTCATTTCAATTCGAAGCACGT
>DASWRJ010000320.1:0-3042 GCA_036403255.1 Verrucomicrobiia bacterium | reverse complement strand
CGCTGCCGCGGTTTCCATAAGCGCCGGTCGCCCTTTGCTGGACGCCGCCAGCACAACGCGCCCGAATTGCTATTTCTCCTCGCGGCTTTTCTTTGGTGCCACAGCTTATTCGCGGACGTTTCCACGCCTCTCGATCCTCAGTCTCTATCCAAAATTACCTTTGACCAAAACCTCGGCAAGCAGCTCCCGTTGCAAACGCAATTCCAGGATGAATCAGGCCAAATCGTCTCACTCACGCAATTTTTCAACAACAAACCGGTCCTCCTCGCTTTCGGTTACTACGAATGCCCGATGCTTTGCTCCGCCGTTCTCAATGGCATGGTTGATGGTTTGCAGGAATTAAAAGCTACTGCCGGTAAGGATTTTGAAATTGTTTTCGTCAGCATCTCTCACTCGGAACAACCTCCGCTCGCCGCCGCCAAAAAGCGCACGTACCTGAAACGCTACGGCCGCCCCGCCGAGGACGGCTGGCACTTCCTCACCGGCTCGGAGTCCAGCATCCGCCTGCTCACGCAATCCGCCGGTTTCCATTACGCCTATGATCCTTCAATTCATCAATATGCGCATCCCGCCGGCTTTCTCGTGACGACTTCCGATGGCAAAATTTCCCGCTATTTTTCCGGCGTTACTTACAGCGGCGCTGACTTGCAAAAGGCTATCGCCGGTGCTCGGTCGCAAGAAATTGGTAACCCAATTCAACAATTCCTCCTCCTGTGCTTCCATTATAATCCAGTGACTGGCAAATACGGCGCTGCTATTCTCACCTTCGTTCGTCTTTGCGGAATTGCCACGCTGGGGGCAATCGCGGGTACCATCATTTACTTCAGTAAGCGACAACATCGGCCAGACATCGTGGTCGCCTCGGCTGCGCCAGATGCCAAGTCGCGGCGCATAGAAGCGCCACAACCTGAAATCGTTAAGTCCGCATGAAATTTCCGATTTTCCCAACTGCCGCTTCGACGACTGCCACCCACGTGGACACGCTTTTTTGGTTCCTATGCGCCATGAGCGTGTTCTTCATTTTGCTGATTTTCATTCCCATGTTTTTTTTCCTTTTCAAATATCGCCGCGGCAAACCCGCCAATCGCGCTCCTCTCCGCATTTCAACTCTCAAAATCGAAATGACCTGGACTCTCATCCCGCTTGGGCTGTTGATCGTGATTTTCGTCTGGTCCTCCAGCATTTACTACAGCATGGCCCATGTACCGCCTGCTGCGATGGAAATAAACGTCGTCGGCAAACAATGGATGTGGAAAATCCAGCATGCTGAAGGCAATCGTGAAATAAACGAACTCCACGTCCCGGTTGGCCAAACGATAAAATTGAACCTTGCCTCGCAGGACGTCATTCACAGCTTCTATTTGCCTGAGTTTCGCATCAAGCAGGACGTCGTCCCCGGCCGCTACCGAGCCGAATGGTTCACAGCAACGAAGGTCGGCACATTTCGCATCTTCTGCGCCGAATATTGTGGCACTGTCCATTCCGGGATGATCGGCAAAGTCATCGTCATGCCGCCTGACAAGTATCAAAGGTGGCTCAGTGCCGAGCAGCCCCCTGAATCCCTCGTCAAATCAGGCGAACGCCTCTTTCGCGAACTCGGTTGCAGCGGTTGTCACATGGGAAATTCGCAAGTGCGCGCGCCGCGCCTGGAAGGCCTTTACGGCAGACCTGTCCCACTCTCGAACGGCCAGTTCGTCCGCGGCGATGAAGCCTACATCCGTGACTCGATACTCCTGCCGCAATCGCAAATCGCCGCCGGATACGAACCGCTCATGCCCACGTTCGCCGGCCGCGTTTCTGAGGAGGAAATCATGGAATTAATCGCTTATATCAAAAGTCTTCGTCCCTTCAAAGCGGAGGTGAAGCCATGAACGGTGTCCACACCATCGAAGCCCCGGCGCGTCAGCCCGAAATCAAGCATGAGCCACTCCCCCATTTCGAGCCGGAAGAGCCCAATTATTTATCGGTCAGTCATACCGTCAAATCCTGGCTTCTCACGACCGATCACAAACGCATTGGCCTCCTCTACCTCTTTGCCATCATCATCTTTTTCGCCATTGCCGCAGTGGCCGCTGCCATCATGCGCATCGAACTGCTCACACCTGCTGGCGATCTTGTTACTTCCGAAACTTATAATCGCCTTTTCACTCTTCACGGTGTGCTCATGGTCTGGTTTTTCCTGATCCCATCCATTCCATCCGTTTTAGGAAATTTCGTCATCCCTATGATGATCGGCGCGCGCGATGTCGCCTTTCCCAAGCTGAATCTTCTCAGTTGGTATCTCTTTATGACGGGCGGCGCGTGCGCGCTCTACGCTATTATTAAGGGTGGCGTGGACACCGGCTGGACGTTCTATACACCCTTCAGCAGCGTCTATTCCAATGGCCACGTTGTCGCGATGGTCACAGGCGTGTTCATTGCAGGCTTTAGCTCGATCCTTACTGGCCTGAATTTCATCATCACCATTCACAAACTCCGCGCCCCCGGCCTCACATGGCATCGGCTCCCGCTTTTTATCTGGTCGCTTTACTCGACCAGCTTGATCCTCGTGCTCGCCACACCCGTGCTCGCAATCACGCTGGCTCTCATCGCCATGGAACGCATCTGGAAACTTGGCATCTTCGATCCCCAACTCGGCGGTGACCCAATACTTTTCCAACACCTGTTCTGGTTCTACTCGCACCCCGCTGTTTACATAATGATTCTTCCCGGCATGGGTGTCGTCAGTGAGACGATTAGCTGTTTCTCGCGAAACAAAGTCTTTGGCTACAAATTCGTCGCATACGCTAGCGTCGCCATCGCTGTTATCGGCTTTCTGGTTTGGGGCCACCACATGTTCGTCAGCGGCCAATCCGTTTACGCTGGATTGGTTTTTTCGATTCTTTCGTTCATTGTCGCCATTCCATCAGCGATCAAAATATTCAATTGGACCGCCACCCTTTATCGCGGCTCGATCTCATTTGAAACGCCAATGCTCTATGCCCTCGGGTTCATTGGCTTATTTACCATTGGCGGGCTGACTGGAATTTTCCTCGCCGCCCT
>DASWRJ010000319.1:0-2628 GCA_036403255.1 Verrucomicrobiia bacterium | reverse complement strand
GCGCATTAGACGCCAAGGATCCGGCCCCAGGCTTTGATGGCATGATTGTGCCGCCGTCAGAAGCGACTCCTGGCGGCCATTTTTTGAGCTGGCAACCTGGCCGGCGTCCTTGCCGCTCTCCCGAGGGTTTGGAGTGGGCGCTGCCTTCCGGCGCGGACATCGTCCTATTGCTGCACATGCAACCACGCGGCAAACCGGAGTTGGTGCAGCCGTCGATCGCCTTTTACTTCACAGATGTGCCTCCGACCAATTCACCAGTGAAGCTCAGCCTTATGTCTTATGACATCGATATCCAGGCTGGTGAATCGAGCCACGCCGTTGGCCAGAAGACCATTTTGCCCGTCGATACAGACCTCCTTGCTGTGCTCCCGCATACGCACTACCTGGCCAAAAGAGTGGAGACCTATGCCGATTTGCCGGACGGCACCAGAAAAACTCTTCTGGTCATACCCGAATGGGATTTCAACTGGCAAAGCGATTTCAAATTTGCGGAACCGGTTTTCCTTCCGCGCGGCACCAGCCTGGGCATGAAGGTCGTCTATGACAATTCGACGAATAACTTTCGCAATCCCCAACATCCTCCCGTCCGCGTGCGCTATGGATTACAAACCACAAATGAAATGGCTGAAGTGCACTATCAGATGCTGGCGCACAATCCGAGCGAGCAGGAAGAATTAAGAAAAGCCGCCAACAATCAGGCCATGCGCAGTATGATCGAGCTCAGCCAGCATCGTTTGCAAGAGGATCCGAACGACGCCAGGTCGATGTTGCAAATGGCAAAAATGCTTTTCATGGAGCGCAGCGTGCGAGCTGCAGAGGCTCTGGTGCGCAAGGCGATTGCGACGAATCCCAACCTGGCCGACGCCCATTACACGCTGGGCACGATGTTGTTTGAGGCACGGCAGTTTGTCGAAGCGGAGCGGGAGTTCGTGGAAACAGTTCGCCTCGATCCCTCCGACTACAAGGCGCATAACAACGCCGGGCTTTGCTGCTTTCGGCAGGCGCGCATCGATGATGCGGCCATTCATTTCGAGGAAGTGCTGCGGTTGCATCCGGAAGATGAAATCGCCAAAGGCAATTTGGCCCTGCTCGCGCAGGCCCGGCGCACTCTGAACGCCCGCAAGTAATTCGCCGAGCCGGACTGCGGTTAAATTGCGCGCCTACTCCGTTTCAAGTCGCACCTGCCGCACCGCGAAGCTGTCGTCACCCGAAAAAACCAAGTGCATGGTCTTGCCATTTGCGCTCATCCATTTCGTTGGCAGACTGCATGATTCGCCCACTGTGACATCCCATTTGTCCGTGCTGAACGCAATCGTCCATGGTCCCCATGGTTCCGCCGCGTCGTAGATGATGAAGCCACCTCCCGAATGGGGATCATTGCCCGGCAGCGTTTGACACCAAAGATAACGCTTGAGCCCGGCATTGTAAGTCACTGCGCTGCGAAAGCATTTGCCTGGATTCTTCAGCGCTGCACCACGCTGATTGATTTCTTTCGTCCAAACCGGCTGGCCAGCGTGCATTCCGGAAAAAAATTCATACGCGCCGTGCTCGCGAATTTTTCCCACAGCGACTCGGGCAAGGACCATTCGATCCGCCGGTTGATAGGCACTGTCTGAATCGGGCGAGTAAATGTACACAAATGAATCACGTGCTCCCGAGTAGTTTCGGCCATAGTTGAGAAACGTCGGACACCCGAAGCTGTTGGTGAATCTCCAGGAAGCCCATGTCCAGTTCGTTCCCCGATCTTCTGACCAGGCAAGCTGCGAGTTAGTTGCGTTACGCGTCCAAAGATACAGCGTGCTGCTAACCATCAAAATGCCGCTGGCTTTCAGTCCGCGCGGGCCATTCCCTTTTTCTTCGATACCCGGTGAGCGGAGGTTCAGCCCTTTGAAACCGGGTGGGAGTCCCGTAATTTTGGCCAGGCCGAGGCTAAGCTTTTCCGGAACGGCTGGCTCGAAGCCATTCCCATCGCCGTATGCGGTATAGAGTGCATTATCATCGTCCCAGGTTAGCGGCCAATTGTCGCTGCCGATGGCTTTGTGGATGATCGTTTCTTTGGGAGCCCAAATGAAATCCTTGATCACAGTGCTGGGTGGCAATTGCACCGCGCGCTCCTCGGCAGCTTCGATTCGCCCGGCAATTGGTTTTTGCGCGGCCGCGGCCACGATCGGCTCGAAAAATCCTTTCAGCACTTCATAATGATCTGCGCCGGTATTTCGTTTCCAGCCCTGACCAGCGCGGCTTGACACAATATCGAGCGACGGAATGACAAGAATGATGCTGTCATAAAGGCCCCAGGTCCAATATGCGTCACGCGGAATTTTTTCCAGCGTGCCATCAGCGTTATTCCACCAAAGCAGCCCATAATGTTTGGCGGCTGTAGCGCCGTAATCCATTGGGCGCAACACCTGCAAATCATGCACCTGCGGGTGATTTGTGCGCAGCGTCTGGACGAATGCGCGCGGCAAAATTTGCTCACCGTTCCAGGTCCCTTCACGCAAATGCAAATAGGCAAAGCGCGCCATCGCATCCACATTCGCACTAATGCCCGCTCCGAATTCGCGCCGTTTGATGCCCTCGAGCAATTCGGGACGATACTGATTCTTGCGCCAGCGCAGATCATTTCTC
>DASWRJ010000318.1:0-7254 GCA_036403255.1 Verrucomicrobiia bacterium | reverse complement strand
CTGGGCGTGGCCGCTACGACCTGCAGCTACCGCGACTGGATTGGATCGGATCTCGTGATCTTTTTCGGTGCAAATCCGGCCAACGATCAACCTGTCTCCACCAAATACCTGCATGAAGCCAAAGAAGCGGGCACGAAAGTCGTGCTCGTGAATCCTTATCGCGAACCGGGCATGGAGCGCTATTGGGTACCCTCGACTACTAAAAGCGCGCTCTTTGGCACGGACATCATGGATTATTGGTTTCCGGTGGCCCAAGGCGGCGATATCGCTTTTCTTTATGGCGTCCTAAAAATTCTCCTTGCGAACAACTGGTTCGATCAACAATTCATCGCCGAATACACGGAAGAATTCGAGTCCCTCAAATCGGCCGCCTCAAAACAAAGTTGGAGCGAGCTTGAAAAACAATCCGGCTTGCCCCGCGCGAGCATGCAGGAATTTGCCGAGCTCATTCATGCCGCTAAAACGGCCGTGCTCGTTTGGAGCATGGGGATCACGCAGCACGCTTTCGGCGGCGACGCCGTTTCCATGATCGTGAATCTCGGACTTATGAAAGGTTTCGTGGGCCGTGACAAATGCGGCATTATGCCCATCCGCGGGCACTCGGGCGTGCAGGGCGGTGCCGAGATGGGCGCTTACTCCACGGCCTTCCCAGGCGGCAAGCCGATTAACGCCGAAAATGCCGTGAAACTTTCCAAGCTCTACGGGTTTCCTATTCCCGAGACCAAAGGCCTAACCGCTCCCGAAATGGTCGAGGCTGCCGGTCGCGGCGACTTGGACATGCTTTACTGCGCGGGCGGAAACTTTCTGCGCACGCTGCCGGAACCGGCTTACGTCGCGCAAGCCATGGCTAATGTGCCATTGCGCGTGCACCAGGATATTATTTTGACCGATCAAATGTTTCTCGACGGCAAGGAAGACGTGCTGCTGCTCCCTGCGAAAACGCGTTACGAGCAGGAGGGCGGCGGCACTGAGACGACGACCGAGCGCCGGATCATCTTCAGCCCGGAAATTCCTCGCCAGGTCGGCGAGGCCAAAGCGGAGTGGAAAATCTTTCTCGAGCTGGCCGCAAAAGTTTACCCAGAGCGCGCTCACCTGCTCAGTTGCGAAACTGCCGACGCGATGCGCCGCGAAATTGCCGCAGTCGTTCCTTTTTATGACGGCATCCAGCACCTCCACAAAATCGGTGACGCCATCCAATACGGCGGCCCGCACCTGGGGGCGAATTGGAAATTTGCCACCCCTGACACCAGAGCGCATTTTCGCGCCGTGTCCCTGCCGAAGCTGGAAAAGCCCGCTGGCACTTACGAAGTGAGCACCCGCCGCGGCAAACAATTTAATAGCCTGATCTACGATGAAACCGATCCGCTCACGGGGGCCGAGCGCGATGCCGTATTCATGAATGCGGACGATGCCGCCGAATTGCACGTAAAGAACAACGACCGCGTCTCCCTTGTAAATGATCTCGGGCGCTATGCAGGCCGCGTCTTTCTCGCGCCGATCGCGCGCGGCAATCTCCAGGTTTTCTGGCCGGAAGGGAATGTGGTGATCAAGCGCGGTGTGGTGGATACGCTCGGTGGCGTGCCCGATTACAACGCGCAGGTGCGCGTCGAGAAAGCTGCGTGAAAGCCGCCACGCAAACCGAGACATGGCAATGGAGTTCTGGCAACTCTGTTAAACCGGCCCAGGACCTGGTCGCCGTCGAAGAGCCGCTCGAAATCCAAATTGATACCCGTCCCATCAGCGTCACCATGCGCACGCCCGGTCACGACGAAGAATTGGCCGTGGGCTTTTTGTACAGCGAAGGCCTGCTCCAAAACCAGGATCAGATTGCCGCTATAAAGCCCTATCCACGCAATGAAAGTGGGAACGCCATCAATGTCCTGCTCAAGCCTGAAGTAAAAATCGATTTTGCGCGGCTCACGCGTCATGTATTCGCCTCGTCCAGTTGTGGTCTTTGCGGCAAAGCCACCATAGAGGCAGTTCACCAAAATTTTCCACCTGTTAACTCGAATTTCCAAATCAGCAACGAAATCCTGCTGAAGCTCCCGGCTATTTTGCGCAAAGCACAGGAAGCATTCGAGTTGACCGGTGGTCTTCATGCCGCGGCCGTTTTCGACCTTTTCGGAAATTTGCTGGTACTGCGCGAAGACATTGGCCGTCACAATGCCGTGGACAAAGTGCTCGGGTTTGGGCTGCGCAATGGCACCGCCCCTTTCTCTGAGCATATCCTGCTCGTGAGCGGGCGAGCATCGTTTGAAATCATGCAAAAAGCCCTGGCCGCTCGCATTCCGCTGGTAGCGGCAGTCAGTGCGCCCTCGAGCCTGGCGGTGGAGTTTGCCCGCGAAAGCCAGCAAACACTGGTCGGTTTCCTGCGGGGCGACCGCATGAACGTTTACAGCCGGCCCGATCGCATTAAATTTTCCTGACGAAAGTGCCGATTTATATTAAGATTTGCATCTGCATCAAAAGCGGGTTTTTCGCCGAAAAACTCAAAGAAAGGTTGAGCACTGCCTTGAGAATCGTGCTAAAGTCGTAACTCGATTATGAATCAAAACTTGGAAAGCTCCTCGCGCGCGACCCAGTCCACAAGTCCCGCACCCGAGGGGGCACGAAGCGGCTTTTTAATAGCCGTCGTGCTCGTGATTTTTGCTCTGGCTGGATCTGGCTACTACTTCTGGCATAAAAATAAGGGATCGATTCCGGCTGACCAGGCTGCCAATACCACTGACATTGCTCCACCTCTTAAGACCACCAAACCGCCGCTCGCTCCATTGCCGGAAGGCTCCACGCCTTCAACCGCTGAAAACCCCACCACTCCAGTGGCTCCGGTCGTTGCTGCTACTGCGACTATCCCGAGCGCCACTGCGCCGGCTGCTCCCAAGATCGAACCATCGCCTTATACGCGCAGCCTCGTCACCGCTCTGGCAGAGATCGACCTGAAAACGCCGCTCACGCCGGACAAGGTCGAAGGCTGGAAAGCTACTTTGAAAACGCTGCAGCAGCAGGGCGCGGCCGCTGTGCCTGCTATTGTCGAGTATCTGAATAAAAACGTGGACATCAATTTCTCTGCCGCCGGGATTTCCAAAGAGATGGGCGCGACCAGTGTGCGCATGGCTCTCCTCGAAAGCCTGGCCTCTATTGGCGGGGCAGAAGGTCTCGCCGCCTCCAGCGCCGTCCTTAGTTCCACGGCTGAGCCGCGTGAAATCGCCTACCTCGCTCAGTACCTGCAATCCGCCGCTCCGGATCAATATCGTGAACAGATTCTCAGCGCGGCTCGTGGGACCATCGACCTGGCTGGCACTGGCAAACTCGATGGGCGCGACGTTGGCCCGCTCTTTAATCTCCTCCAAAAATACGGCGGGACGACAGCCATTCCTGAATTACAAAACAGCATGAATAATTTCCGCTATTATTCTGTCATCGCGCTTGCTGATTTGCCGGATAACGCCGGCGTGCCCGCCCTGACTGCGATTGTTAACGATCCGAATAGCCCGTACAAAGGGGCGCGCAATCCCGCCCTGCAGATGCTCGCCCAACTGGCGCCAAATTCGCCTGACGCCATGAATATCTTGCTCGAACAAGCCAAGGCCGGCTCCATTCCTTATGCTACGGCTATCACCATTGCCTCTGTGCTCGGTGGCGACAAGTTTTACATTGGCAATCCGCTGGCTGATGGCGGCGCGAATCAGCCGGGCGACAAAACATGGCATCTGCCTGGTGGGAACCAAAACTTCTATAGCCGTCCGGACCCGACGTTGACGCCCGATCAAGTGCAGGCCCGGATCAACACGCTCAATCAACTCATCCCTATCACGACCGACGAAGCCTCGCGCGACGCTTATCAGCGTTCGCTCAGCCAATTACAGGGGCGCCTCGGCAAGTAAGACTCGCGCGCGCTTTCGCCCAACTGCCTTCGCATGCGTTTCGTTCCGGAACAAGGTTCGAACGCTGACCCCATTTTTTAATTTGCTTCCCCGGCTCAACTGCTAAGTTTTTTGCAGAAACCAAAGCAGAAAGAAATCTATGAGCGAGCGGATTGGATTTGTCGGCGTGGGCAGAATGGGCGCCAACATGGCGCGCCGCCTTAAAGACTGCGGCTTTGCCATATCAGCCGTTTACGATGTGGACCGCGCAAAGGCCCGCGCTCTTGCCCAGGAGCTTGGTTGCGCTCCGCCCGAAACGCTCGCCGACGTAACTTCATTGTCCGATGTCGTCATCACCGTCGTGACCGACGATGCAGCCATGAAAAAACTGTTTGGCCCGTCTGGAGATCGCTTGCTCAAGCGCGCAAAAGGCCGGCTCTTCATTAATTGCGCCACAGTCTCCCCAAAGACCCATGTCAAAGTCGAGGAAGCCGCCAAAAAGGCCGGAGCGCAAGCGCTGGAAGCCTGCATGGCCTCAAGTATCACTCAAGCGCGCGAAGGCACGCTTTACTTAATGTGCGGCGGGGAACAATCCGCATTCGAGCGCGCCAAACCGATTCTCGAAAAACTCAGTTCCTCCATGCGCTACGTCGGTAGAGCAGGTGAAGCGGCCAAGGTCAAAGCGCTCGTGAACATGGTCATGAACATTAACACCGCTGCCCTGGCCGAAGGGCTCGGCCTGGGCCAGGCGCTTGGCCTCGATCTGAATCTGCTGCGCGAAGTTTTTTCGCAAACAGGCGCCGCATCGCGCGTGCTCCAAACGGATGGCGAAGACATGCAAAACCGTGACCACTCCTGCTTTTTCTCCGCCGCGCATGCGGCCAAAGATTCCGGCATCGCCGTGGCCCTGGCGAAGGAGATTGGCTTGAATCTGCCCCTCGCGGTTGCCACCAAAAAGCAATACGACCGCATGGTGATGGCCGGTCTGGGTGAACTCGACAAATCTGGCATTGCGGAATTGACCTTCAAAGACAGACGAGCCAGTTAACGCGCGCATGCTCAGTTTCCACACGAGATTTCTGAATCGATTCTGGCCGCCTCTGGTCCTTACTGCCAGTTTGCTCCCAGTGGCCGCGGGCTCCGCCCAGCCTACACCGCTGCCCAATGCGCATGCGCACAACGATTATATGCACGAGCGCCCATTGCTCGAAGCGCTCGAGCGCGGTTTCTGCAACGTCGAGGCCGACATTTTTCTCGTTGATGGCCAATTGCTCGTCGCCCACGATCGGGAAAAAGTTTCTCCCGAACTGACGCTGCAAAAACTTTATCTCGATCCTCTCCTCACGCGCGTCCATAAAAACAACGGCAAAGTGCATCCAGGCGCACCTGAGTTTGTTCTGCTCATCGATGTCAAATCCGAGGCGGAACCGACTTACGCCGCCTTGAAACAGGTGCTTCTTACTTATAGCAATATGCTCACCCGGTTCAGCGATAAACGGACCGAGACGAATGCTGTGACCATTGTGCTCTCGGGCAATCGTGCCCAAACCATGGTCGCAGCCGAAGCTGTGCGCTACGTCTCGATTGACGGGCGCTTGCCTGATCTTGAACTCAACCCGCCCCGGCACCTGCTCCCGCTTGTCAGCGATAATTTTTCAAAAAACTTTCAATGGCACGGTGAAGGTCCCTTGCCCGAAGATGAAAAAATCAAGCTTACCCGAATCGTCCAGAAGGCCCATCAACAGGGCCGGAAGGTCCGATTTTGGGCCGCGCCCGATACTGAAGCTGGCTGGGGCACTCTCCTGGATTGCGGAGTCGATCTGCTCAATACCGATCATCTCGCCGACTTGCAAAAATTCCTGAACGCGAGATCGTCAAAACCGCCACATTAAGGCTGGGCTGTGACGCGGTCGAAGGTGGACGTGTTCAGTTTGCTGGTCGTTTTGCTCGTGACGCCAAGGCCAACCACAACATTGCTGCCCATGGTAATGCTTTTCGACCCGGCCTGGATCCACTTGATTCCGTCAGTCGAATAGTAGCTTGTGAAGGTGCTATTTGTTCGAGTGACGCGCAGCCATTGAGGCGTGTTAAAGGTTCCGCTCACCGTGCTGGTGGAAACACTGCCGCCACTTGAAGTCCTCCTCAGCCAAAGAATTTTTTTTCCCGGAGTGATTGCTGTCATCGCAAATTTTGCGTCCTTTTTAAGAGTGTCTCGAATCATTACGCCTGCTTTGGCGCTGGACGACGTATTTTGCACGCTCAGCACCCGTGCCACGATCTCGCAATCACCCGTCGCGTTCTGGCACACAAAATTAAAACTGTCCGCGCTGCTGCCGATGTCCGAACCTGCGCCGAGCACGGTAAAAACTCCATTTGTAAAAGACGCTTGGCCTGTCAATTTCACTGACCCTATGTCCGCGTCCGCCCACGGCGGCGGGAGACCTGCTGTGGTGCCGCTTGCCACATCCGATAGCAGACTGACATTATTCGCAAGGTCCGAAGCCTTCAAAGCAAAGTAATAAGTAGTTCCCGGTTGCAGTCCAGTCAGGATAAGCGATTGCGTGCTTCCGACAGGCAACGGCGCAGGCAATCCGCTGATCGAGGTCGCCGCAAGCCAATTTGTTTCCGCAATCAAATCTGTGCTAATCCGCAAATCATAGCTTGCCGCCGTCCCTGCATTGCCATCGTCGCCCGGAGCAGTCCATGTCAGGGTCACAGTGTTAGAAGTCACTGCCTTCACCACCAAATCTTTGACGCCGGCGGGTGGCGTCGTGTCAGGAGGAATTATCTGCGGCGTAGTGGCTTGCGCGATATTGGATGGCGGCGAATTTCCTGAGCCATTTACACTGCGGACCTGGTAGAAATAGGTCGTATTCGCCAGTACATCCAAATCCATGTAGTTCGTTACATTCGAGCTCGCAACAGCGATTACAATCCAATCGAGCTGATTCGAAGAGCGCTCGACTTGAAAATTGTCCTCATTCGAGGCGTTGTCCATCCAGGCTAAATCGACCTCGTTTGTCGCAATTGCGATCGCGCTCAGTCCGCTGGGTGCTAACGGCGCATCGGCGGCAGGCGTATTCACTTCGGGCACATTCGAAATTGGGCTGACATTGTTCGTTTCATCCAGAGTCTTCAGGGCAAACCAGTAGGTGGTCGCAGGTTGTAAATTTTGGATCGTATACGCCTGGGAGTTCCCGGATGGCACAGGCACAGGCGCTCCCGTAACCTGAGTGGCTGCCGCAAAGTTGGTCTCGGTGATCGGGCCATCACTGCTGAATCTGATGTCGTAAGCAGCCGCCGTCCCAATATTGCCATCATCGCCAGCCGCCGTCCAAAAAAGCGTAACGCTGTTCGAAGTAATATTCGCGACCACAAGATTTGTCACCGC
>DASWRJ010000317.1:0-2642 GCA_036403255.1 Verrucomicrobiia bacterium | reverse complement strand
ACGCTGGCCGGAAGGCGTTTAGCTGTTCTCGTGCTCTCGACAAACCGCTGGTCCCGCCTAAAGGAAAAACGTGGGAAAAATAACCACTGCGATTCAGAAACTCCGTCCGGGAGATTACGTCGATCTAGAAATTTAATTTTCCTACTAAGCGTTCACGAATTCCCAATCAAAACTCCCGCCAAAAAAACCAGCGCTCCGCCGAGCGCCACTTGCAGCACTGCCGAGACCAGTGGGGTATCCATAAACCGGTGACGCACCCACGAGATCACGCCCAGCTCGACCAGCACTACACACACAGCTACGGCCGTGGCGCTTTTTACATTTCCAATAAGATACGGCAGCGTGTGGCCGATGCCTCCCAGCGTCGTCATTAAGCCGCAGACAAAACCTCGCGCCCAGGGATGTCCACGCCCGGTCAAGCTCCCGTCGTCCGACAGCGCCTCCGCGAATCCCATGCTGATCCCCGCTCCCACACTCGCAGCCAGCCCGACCAGAAAAGTGGACCAGCTATTGTGCGTGGCAAAGGCGGCTGCGAACAGCGGCGCCAGCGTGGACACCGATCCATCCATCAATCCAGCCAGGCCAGGCTGAATCACTTGCATGACAAAAAGCCGCTTCGCGCGCTGCGCTTCATTTTCGCTGAGCTTGGTCTGCGCGATTTCCTCCGCCGTTTGGGCGTGCTGCCGTTCCTCTTCAGCCAGATCACCGAGCAATTGCCGCACTCCTGCGTCGTTGCTGCGGCGCGCAGCCGCTTCGTAGAATCGCTTTGTCTCCAGTTCCATTCCCTCGGCGGCTTTCTGCACAGCCTTTAGCCCGAGCGGGCGCACCAGCCAGACCGGGCGGCGATTTACGAATCCGGTGACATCCTGCCGGCGAATCAGGGGAACATGCTCTCCAAAGCGGCTTTTATACAGTTCGAGCAATCGATGCCGATGGCCATCCTCCTGGCGGCGCATTACCCTGAACTTTTCCGCCTGCTCAGGGTAATTCGCTTGCAAGCCTTCGGAAAAATCTTCGTAAATTCGGGCGTCTTCCTCTTCCAGGGATATGGCCAGTGCGAGGACTTCCCTTTCGCTCAGGCTCTCAAACGTTTTCAATGGATGCGCGAGCTTTCGCCGCCTTGGGAGTTTCCGCTTTGGGGGCGGAATCAGCAGGTCGGCCTTTGCCCCTCGTAAGCCAATCGTGGTAAATCCGGTTCACCAGCAAATCATACTCCTGAATACTCGATGGCTTCACCAGGTATGCGTCCGCTTTTAAGTACGATGCGCGCAGTCGATCCGAATCCTCGCTCGATGAAGAAAGTATGCTTACGAAAAGGTGCTTCAATCGCTGGTGCGCGCGGATCCAGGTGAGCACTTCAAACCCGTTGAGCTTCGGAAGCTTCAGGTCGAGCAAGATGATGCCGGGCTTGACGGTCAAAACATTCTCCGCCGAGGGAATTTGGCGCATCAAATAGTCCAGCGCCTCGGGTCCATCGGTTACTCGATCGACTGATATGGGAAGGCCGGAACGTTTGACAGCCCTGTTGAAAAAGAAGGCATCGTCATCATTATCCTCGACGAGCAGTATTGTTCCGTTCGGTTCCAATCCGGTCACAATAATAAATGGTTATTCCACCAAGGCAAGGAGAGAAGGCACTTTGTCACCAAATCCTCACAATCCTAGCGTGGATTGAATTGCAACCAATCCAAATTCATCAGCCCGCCTTTGCCGGGATTCACAAAAAGCGCATATATATCAGCCCGGTTCGTGGGTGCTTGCATCGGCACAGTCAGGTCCTTCCACTTATCCCAACTGCCTGTCGGCTGGACCTCCACCGTAGCCAGCAATGGCCCGGAAACAGAGCCGGAGTGCAGTTCAATCTTCCCTCCCTGCCCTGCACTGGACACGTGGAACGTCACACTGGCGCTGTCCGTCAGATTTAATTGGTTAAAACGGGCATAATTCCCATGATCTATGCCGCCCAGGAAGCTCCCTAATACCTTGGCCCCTTTCTTTTCATCCGCCAATTCTGCTTCCAACCGCCGACTGCGCAATTTCACGCTGGCTTTCCCAGATAATGAGCCCGCCGGAGCTCGTCCTAAATCCGTGTAAGTAGCTTCCAACACACCACTTCGGAGCTTCTGGTCATTTGGGACTTTGACTTCCCCAAGCAGACCGCGCTGCAACCCGCCTGTGCCCTGTCCCGGCTTCAGGCCATAGACCCAGCGTACCATCATCCGCACCTGGTCAGGGTTCAGCGCCTCATGCGGTAGCATTGGCACATCTCCCCACACCTTGCTGCTCCCTTTGAGCACGCGCTGGACACTCGCCTCCAGGGCATCAGTCTGGCCGTGATACTTCTTGGCCACCTCAATCAACGGCGGGCCGACGATCTTTTGTTCGACTGCATGGCAATTGAAACAGTCATTTTGCTTCATTAGCGCCAGGCCCGGCTCGGACGCCTCCAGCTTGCCATCGCCTTTGCCCCAGGTCGCATTTACAAAGGTGCGTGGCTCGAAGGTTTCTTCATAATCGAACGAATTGCCGTCCTCCGCGTCCTTCACAAAAATTTTATAATGCAACGGCTTGCCCGGCGTGAAGAAATCTCCATCGCGCGGCTCGACGAATCGCACCTCGGGCGCGGAATTCCCCACGATCAA
>DASWRJ010000316.1:0-8611 GCA_036403255.1 Verrucomicrobiia bacterium | reverse complement strand
TGCCGTGATAGCTTAAGCATGATGAGAAAATTAAAACCTGCCCATCCTGGAAAGCTCCTTCTGAAAGAGTTCATCAGGCCGCTAAGTTTATCTGTTTCCAGAGTTGCGAAGCACGCTAGTCTGCCACAATCCACTCTCGCGGCAATAGTTGGAGGACACCGCTCCATCTCGGCTGAAACAGCTCTGCGGCTTGGCTTCTTTTTCTGAATGGATGCTCAATTTTTTTGGTTAAACCTGCAATCGCGTTATGATCTGATGATGATTGAGGACTTGCGCAGTAAAATCCAAAAGCAAGTTCATCCGCTTGCCCGCCCGGCCTGGCCCAGACAATTAGCTTCTTGAAGAATGTATTCAGCACATTATTATTTGCCATGGCCACCAAGCCCTCGGTCCCCGAAGAATTGCCGCAATTTCCGTCGCCAACTCCGGCCCCAGCGGAATTGGTCGAGCAAGCGGCCGCTTTGATTCAAAAGTACCCGGAATGCTTCTGGTTTCGTCATCCCGAAGCACGTATCCGTCATGTTGAGGACGTACGCCTGGTAATCCAACACCTTCGAGAATATGGCGGGCATAAGGCCTGGTACGATGCGCAGGAATTGCAAAAATGCCTCTCACCGCTTTTCAAAAACAAGTCTTAAGCATCCTTGCCGGCAATCGAAGTGAAGAAAGTCATTTTGCTGGAGGCCTCCGGACAACCCTTAGCGAAACAATTTTCACCGATCCACTTCCCCGAGCACAATATCCACGCTGCCGAGTATGACGACCGCGTCGGCGATGGATTGCCCAAGGCACATGTCTTCAAGCACCGTCAGGTTGATCAGGCTCGGCGGGCGCACGCGATAGCGATATGGGTTTGGCCCGCCGTCGCTAATCAAATAAAACCCGAGTTCGCCCTTCGGCCCTTCGATACGGCCGTATGCCTCGCCTGCCTTGGGCCTGAAGCCCCGCAGCTTGGCCTTGGGATCGATAATTGGCCCAGCCGGCAACTCCTTCAATGCCTGCTCCAAAATCTTCAATGACTCCCGCATCTCCAGCACGCGAATCATGTAGCGATCATAGACATCGCCGTGGTCACCCAGCGGCACGCGAAACGCAAATCGCTCGTAGATGCCATACCTGTCCACCTTGCGAATATCGTAATCCACACCACTCGCCCGCAGCATCGGCCCGGTGATGCTCGCGTTGATGGCTAATTCCCGCGGCAGCACTCCGATATTTTGCGTGCGCGCCATCAGAATTTCGTTAGTGGAAAGCAGGTTTTCAAATTCATCGAGAAAATTGGAGTAATGCGCCACAACCTGTTTAGCCTCCTCCAGCCAGCCAGCCGGCAGATCAACGCGGCAGCCGCCGAACCGCATGTAGTTGCACATCATGCGCGCGCCGGTGAGCGACTCGAACAAATCTAAAATCTTCTCGCGCTCGCGAAACGCATACATGAGCGGCGTCCCCAGCGCGCCCATGTCCTGCAATAAAAAGCCGGCCAGGCAGGTGTGATTCACCAATCGGGTCAACTCCGCCGTGATCACCCGAATGTATTCCGCGCGCTCGGGCACTTGTAGCCCAGCCAATTTCTCGACGCTCAGGGCATAGGCCCAGTTGTTCGTCAGTGAGCAAAAATAATCCAGCCGATCCGTGTACGGCATCGCGGCAAGATAGCTGGCGTTCTCGGCGATTTTTTCGTGGTTCCGGTGGAGATACCCGAAGACAGGCTTGAGCTTCACCACCGTTTCTCCATCGAGCACCACATCCATGCGGAAAACGCCGTGCGTCGAAGGATGCTGCGGCCCCATCGCCACTTCGAGCAACTCGCCCTCAAGCTCGGTGCCATCCTGCGCGGCCTTCGGCAGCACCTGATAATTAGCTCCAGACAACGTTGCGGTAGCTGGGCCGTCACTCATGCTCGACACCGTTATTCCAAATCTTCTGCAACTGTTCGGGCGCGGGAACGTTCAGCGGGCGCACAATGCGGAAGCCCAGAAATTGCGCGTCTGTCAAATACCAGATGCTCTTGGGCAACTGCGGATCCTGCTGCTTCCAACTTTTGTCCGAGGCTTTTCGGGCCGCGCTGCGCAGCTTGGTGGCGTCATCATCCCATGACCCGCCGCGCGCCACATGCGGATAGGGCGTAGTGGATGGGACCAGAGGATTATCGCTCACGCCATTCGCGAACTGACCATAATTCGGCACATATTGGTCGAGGCACCATTCGGAGACATTCCCGTGCATGTCATACAACCCCCACGGATTCGGCTTCTTCTGCCCAACCTTCTGGTATTTGAAATCGCTATCTTTCTCGAACCACGCGTAATCACCGAGCTTCGACGCATCGTCTCCGAAGAAATAAGCCGTCTTGGTTCCCGCGCGGCAGGCATATTCCCATTCGGCTTCAGTCGGCAGCCGGTAGTAATGCCCGGTCTTCGCGCTCAACCATTCGCAATATTTATTGGCGGCGTGCTGGGTCATGCTGATGGCGGGAAATCCATCTTTGCCCATGCCAAAACTCATTTCCACGTAGGGCTTCGTCGGGCGGCTTACCGCGTCAGCGGTCGCGTTTGTATAAGCGGAGACGTCCGCCTGGCCGCTGCTCGATTTTTCAAAATCGGGGAACATAAACAGTTCGTATTCATTCCAGGTGACTTCGCATTGGCCCATCCAGAACGGCGCGATGTTCACCGTGTGCTGCGGCCCTTCATCCGGCTTGCGACCGGGTTCCCCTTTCGGACTGCCCATCACGAATTGTCCGCCAGGAACGGGCGCCATGGAATAAGTCACCTGCGTGCCGGGGATCGTATTAGTGTAAAGCTTCATCTCCCCTTCGCTCTTCGCATCCAGCTTGCTCAAGATCAACTTATGAATTTCAGCCACGGTGACTGGCTCGTTTCCTCCGGGCGCTTCCTCTTTTTTCTTCGGGCCAAGGACAATGGCGTAAGGCCAATTCGCTCCTTGTTCGATCCATTGCGCCAGTAGTTCAATTTCCTCCTTCGGCAAGGGTCCGCCTTTGTTTTTTGGGGGCATTAGCTTGTCGTCGTTCACAGGCGCAGTGACTGACGTATAAACTAGGCTTTTGGATTTACTACCCGGCACAATCGCCGGGCCGCTCTCGCCGCCTTTGAATGCCTGTTCATGATTATCCAGTCGCAAGCCGCCTTTAGCGTGACCTTCCTTGTGGCAGGCGACGCAGTTGAATTCCAGAATCGGCTGCACATCTTTTACAAAATCAACTTTGCGGATGACTCCCAGCGAAACGCCGGCCGGCCAATCTGCTCCTTGCTCGATCCAGGTTTTCAAGAGGTCTGTCTGCACTTTGCTCAATTGGCCCTCCTTCTTTGGCGGCATGACATCATCGTGGTCAGCAGGCAGAATGGTCGAGGTGTATATCTTGCTCTCCTGCGATTTGCCTGGCACGAGCACCGCCCCATTCTCGCCGCCCTTGAGCGCGCCCTCCCTGGTGTCGAGGCGCAACTTGCCCTTTTGCTGTTCCGGGCCGTGGCATTTGGTGCAATTTATCTCCAGGATCGGGCGAATGTCCCTGGCGAAATCAAGTTTCTCGGCCGCCCTGCTCTGCGCGGCCCAGGCGGCCATGGCACCGACGGCGCCTGCGCTTAGTAATACTCGAATATTCATGCAAAATTTAAACCGCTACTGTTGACGTTACACCGAATATTGTCAATCTGTTGGACGAAATGCTGAGCCAACTTCTCAAGAAAAAACGCTTTTGGTTGCTGGTCGTCCTGGTGGGCCTGGTGCTCACCCCGCTTATCTTGAGCTTCATTCACCCAGGCGTTCCTCCAGAGCACATGCCAGTCCCAAACGGTTTTGATGATTTCGCGAAAGCTGAAGCAATGCTCAAAGGAGGGTTGCCGGATATTAGCACCATGGGCAGCGAACAATTGACCCAGGCTTTCAGCGAACATGCCGAATCCCTAAAACTTGCCCGGAGCGGCTTGA
Source organism: Verrucomicrobiia bacterium (assembly GCA_036403255.1). Taxonomy (GTDB): domain Bacteria; phylum Verrucomicrobiota; class Verrucomicrobiia; order Limisphaerales; family JAQGOV01; genus JAQGOV01. The sequence continues at coordinate 4,663 of DASWRJ010000316.1, read as the reverse complement.
GCAAAGATTGCCGTGTCGTTCTGGATCGCTCGGCCATTGGTTGGACCAATTTATTTGAGGAGCTAGCTCTCACCAAAACCCTCGGCCTGCTTCTTATGCGCCAAGGTGATCTTGCGCAAACCAATGGTGACCCTAAGACCGCATTTGAACATTATTTGGAAGCACTCCAATTCACTTCTAAACGTTTCAATGGCGGCTTGCTCCTTCATAAGCAAGTCGCTGCCGCCTTGAGCCACTCTGTCGAAACCCGCCTCGAGGCCCTCCTGCCCAAACTCAAACAATCTGACTGCACGACCGCCATTGATATGATCAGCGAGCTGCAAAAAAATGAGGAGCCGCTGGCCGTTGTGGCCAAGCATGACTTGGATTATGGCCGCGCCGTGACAAAGATTTCCATGCTGCAAGCGTTATGGCTCAGATTATTGCCAAACTATAAAAAAGCCGTTGCTTCAGTTATTCTCAAATTGCAGCAGGCCCAAAACAGCCGCAGCCATCTTCTGCTCGCCTTCGCCTCACGCGCATACGAACTCGACACCGGCAAACCACCCGCCCAGACATCCGATCTGGTGCCGAAATATCTGCCCACTGTGCCGAAAGACGCCATTACCGGCGCGGAACTGACTCTAAATCCCTCTGCGCCAGCCACAACTGTCCGCAAATAATCGAACCTACCGCTAGGTAAAAACCCGTATTGACCATGGGGCCCGGTTTCTTTAGTGTTTCACGCATGTCCCTGCGCCATGCCTAGCCACAGCGTCGTTTACGACTCTGGGCTTGTGATGTGATGCAAAAGGATTTCGGAACAACTTCGCGCACTGTTGATTCCGAGGCTTTGACCAAAAATGAAAAACATGCAACGAACGTGGCTGCAATCGGTTCCGTGGACCAGTGTCATTGAAGTGAACCAGGCGCATTGCCACTCCAAAAAATGCGACTTCGGCCAGCACGCTAAAAAGTTTGAAGCGGCCCGCCAGCTTTGGGAAAAGAATTTTTCAAAATCACTTTCGCTCGCCGACGCCCTCGAAGTTTGCCGCAAAGCCTGTGACCTCGCTCCGTTTGTTTTTCACAATGGCAACACCTTCGCCCAAATCGCCGGCCAATGGGTCGAGCCCTGGGCGGCGACCTTGCACGGTGTTGAAGCCCAAATGCTGCGCACCACCGTGTGCCATTATGTGGCCGGCCAAATTTCCAAGAAGGAAATGACGACGATCTTCAGCCATCTGCACTCCACCTGGGAGAAATTTCTGGCTGCGGAAAATACACCTGCCCCTGTGCCTATGCTAAGCATCGTTCCCGAGGTCCTGCCGGAGGCCGAGCACGCTCGCGACCGCGTCTCGCAAATGGCCGTCTCCTGACCTGCTCGGAAGTCACGGCGCGGCCAACCGTCTCTCGAGGCATGGACAATTTCATCATCAGCCAATTGGACGAGGTTCCCGCAGTTAAATGTCCGTGCGGCCTGGCCCGACGCGCCTTCGCCGGGTCATCTGATAATGCCGCCAGCGTGCATCTCGTGGATATCCAGAAAGATTCCCGCGCTCATTACCACAAGCAAATGACCGAGATTTATCTCGTGCTGGAAGGTGAAGGGCAGATCGAACTCGACGGCAAACTTTTTCCGGTGAAGCCAATGAGTTCAATTTACATTCGGCCCGGCTGCCGCCATCGCGCCATCGGCAAATTGAAAATCATCAATATCCCCATCCCGTCCTTTGATGAAGCCGACGAGTGGTTTGATTGACCGCGCGAGCCAAGGCCTAGCCGAGACTCATTCCGCAAAATCGCTCAAAGGCGCCTCCAAATAAATTCTGCACATCCCGCTGCAGCTCGGCGTCGCTCACTTCCCAGCCTGCCTCCGCGAGCGCTGCATACTTCTCCACCAACACCTGGCCGATCATCGCTCGCGAGTGCCGCCATTTATAAATTAGCTGATCGAGCACCCGCGCATCTGAATGCTGCGGCGTGACGCTCAAACCGAGCAATTCCACCCGCATGCGTGTCATTTCATTGACCACGTATGGCACATTCGTAAACCACCAGCAGCCGAAGATATGCAGATTGCGAAATTTGCGCGCCAGCACGCAGAGCTCATGCTGATTTTCGCGCGCCAGCACCGTCACCAGGAATTTATTCTGCGAAAACGCCGCGCAGAGATGCTCCAGAGCGCTCATTTTCGTCAACCCGCTGCCATCGCCCGCCAATTGCAAACGCGGATTCACCTGCCGCTTCACTCCCGTCATCAGCGCCATCGGCAAGCCAAATTCCTGGCAATGCGGCAGCACCGCCTTTTCCAAAAGGCGCGCGCAGGAAGTGTCCGCCGGAAAATCGAATTCAGGCCCGAGCGACACCATCAGGTAGCGCGCATTGATCCGCTTCGTCCAGTCCGTCAGAAATCGGCGCACTTCCTTGAGCGTCTGTTCCGTCAGCGTCGGGCCCACTTTATAGCCCCACTTCGCCAGCTTCGTGGAAGTCTCGGCGTATGAAATCAGCAACGGATCGATCCGCAACGCCGCCGTGAAGCGTTCATCGCGTTGAAACCCCTTTTCCCAGACCGTCCGCTCGATCTCATCGAATGGCGAATTAGTCATCGAGATGCTCTTTACGCCGCCTAGTTCCATGCAGCGCGTCACGTAATCGCCCACCTTCCACTGCGCAAAACTTTTGCGCAGCGCCGGCAAATCGCGCTTTTTCACATCGAGCCCGAGCGCCTGCAACGTCGTGACCACGCCGCGGCATGCCTCCGAGATCGGCGAGTTCTGCACGAATAGCGCGTCCCAGATCAATTCCGCCTGCCGCTCTTTGCTCAACGACCAAAATTTCTGATACGGTATCTCCAAATATCGAAACGCCTCCGCCACCAGATAATGATAAACCAGCAAGTCATCGATGCCCCAGAGCAGCAGCTCGCCAAAAGCCGGATCATACAAGTGCGTATGAATGTCCGTGACTTGCGTGGAGGCAACCGCCTTTTCCACACGCGCGGCGAGGGCCTTTGCTGCTTCTGGGTTCATCTCCACACAGCCTAGCCCGGAACCAATCGCTCAGACAATGTAATTTGGATTGAGGAAGCAAAATCCACAAAAGGCAGGCTTATAGAGCCTCGCCAAAGTGCGTCCAGCGTTTCTCAGCCCATGCGCTTGCAATCGATTCTAACCCAACTCGCCAACATCGTGAGATCCGCTTAATCGCCTTGCAATTTCGATCTAAATTCATCATCATTAACGCAGCCGATTGCCCACCCTAAATGAGAATCTTTCTGCCTTTTGCTTCACTCCTGCTTTGTCTCTTGGTCACTGGCCCCTCTCTCTTCGCCAGCCCTGGAGATGAAAATTGGGATCCGAACTTCGCTCCGCCGCCGGGACTAAATGGGGACGTCTATTGCTCCACCACCATTGGAAATGATCTCTATGTCGGCGGGTTCTTCACAAAAGCTGGTAACGTCCAGGCCAACAGCATTGCGCGATGGGATGGCAAGGAGTGGCACGCAGTGGGAAATGGCGTGAACGGGACAATTTATGCACTCACTGCTCAGGGCAAGGATTTGTATATTGGCGGCGCGTTCACTTTGCAAGATGGCCTAACCGCAACAACCAACGTTGCAAAATGGAATGGCAAGTCATGGGAAAACCTCGGTGAAGGTATTCCAGCCCAAACGGATTTCCCATTTCCCAGACCTCAAATTGTATACGCATTGGCTATGCAAGGCCGTAATCTCGTGGCGGCCGGGAGATTTCAAACTGCTGGCAAAACAAACGCGGCGGGTGTTGCTCTTTGGGACGGTGCTAACTGGTCCGCTCTGGGGAACGGAATTGGTGTAGCAATCCATCAACCGTACTTGTATTCCACGCCAGTATATGCTCTTGCGACCCATGGCTCCGAAATATATGCGGGAGGTGCATTCCCGGTTGCCGGGGACGAGGAATGCATTAATTTGGCAAAATGGGACGGCAAAGCCTGGCATGAGGTCGGCGGTGGCGTGACAGGAGGCCCACTCTCTTACTGCTGTAGAGCCAATAGCTCTCAGCTTTTTTCCGGGACCATATTGTCTCTCATTTTCAAAGGTGATGAGCTAATTGTAGGCGGAAACTTTGGACAAGCAGGGACCGTTCCCGCTCAAAATCTGGCAAGCTGGAATGGAACCAGATGGCGGTCGCTCCGGAATGGCGAATTTTATTACGACATCATTTATAGCGTTTTGCCGCACGAAAATGATCTTTATATCGCAGGCCTCTTTTCCACACCGGGACGGCCTTCAAATTACATTGCTCGTATCAGTAATGGAAATTGGACAGCACTCCCTGGCGGAGTGTATGGCGAAATTAGGTCACTATGCTTTACCGGCAAGTCGCTCTTTGCAGGAGGCGAATTTGCGCTGGCAGGAAATTCTAAAGCCGGGAGCATTGCGCGATGGGATGGAGAGACTTGGTCTGCTCTGGGCGAAGGAGTTGGAAACTCCTTACAGGGATTTGTTTGGGGCATTACGGCAAGCCCAACCGAAATTTTCGTTTATGGAGACTTATTTTCCGCTGGCAAATTCGCCACAAAGTCTATCGTTAAACTCAATGGAACAAATTGGACGCCTCTTCCTCTCGACACAAACTCTATTTCGACAATTACCCAGGTCCAAAGGGTCGGCTCAAATCTATGCTTAGGCGGATACTTTACA
>DASWRJ010000315.1:0-5388 GCA_036403255.1 Verrucomicrobiia bacterium | reverse complement strand
CAAACGGGCGCTGAGCCAGTAACCGTAGCAGCGCCGGTAGCTCCAACGCCCACAGGCGCACCTGCACCCGCCCCGGTGAAGGAGCCAACGTTGGTGCAGCGCATGAAAGATGCAAGCATCTCACCGACGGCGCGTGAGATCGTGAAACTGCACGATGCAGGCATCGACGCGAGCGTCATTCAATCTCACGTGGAGGACCTGGCTTCGGCGTCGCGTCCTACTCCGGAAGAGATCATTTATCTGCATGAGCACGGAATATCGGGGACGGTTGTAACGGCGCTGATTCAGCGCAGTGGGAAATTGCAAGAGCAAGCGCAGGCTAGCGCGGTTATAATGCCTCCAACTCCGGCATCAGCTCCCGCACCGGCCCCTACCTACGAAGCTCCACCCGTCGCGCCTGGCCCAGCCCAGGCAAGCGGCCCGATAGTGATTAGCCCGCCAGCGCCTGAATATGTGGCAAGCTCTCCAAGTGTGGTGATTGTTCCTTACCGTCCCTACTATTACTCGAGCGGCTACTATTCTCCTTATTATTACGGGCCGTCATTCAATTTCCGTTTTGGCGGCCGGCCGTACTATCATCATTGGCGCTGAGACGGTTTCAGCAACTTCCGATTATTCGTAGCGTAGAGCCTGGATTGGGCTAAGCCGGGCGGCCTTGATGGCCGGCACTATGCCAGCAAGGACTCCCACGAGAATGCTGAACAGCACGGCCATGCCCATGGCATTGACGGTGATGACGGGCGTGTTCTCGGTGGGGGACACGAAAGTCAAAATTCTGACCAGGCCGTTCGAGGCGACGAGGCCCGCCAATCCGCCCAGAACCGCGATGACCACGCTCTCGACAATAATTTGGATGAACACGTTTATATTCGTCGCGCCAATGGCCTTGCGAATGCCGATCTCGCGGACGCGCTCGGTGATGCTCGCAAGCATAATGTTCATGATGCCAATCCCGCCAACCAGCAAGCTGATGATGGAGATAATTCCGCCGCTCATCCGAGCATTATGAATGGAGGTATTGATTTCTTCGGCCCAATTTTCCTGCGTCTGAAAACTGAAATCTTCAATGCCCTTGTGGGTGTGCATGAGCACATTGCGCGCTTGCTGCAAGGCAGGCTCAAGCTGCTCGATGTCATATAACTTTACAGAAAGGCCGGAGAGCTTGGGGTCAGGCACTGAGTTCGTGCCAATGACCGACCGGAACTTCAGCCACATGGTATTCAGCGGAATGTAAACGGTGGAATTTTTACGGCGATAAACCCAGCCATTCCCGCCCCGGCCACCGCCCCAACCGCGGCTGCGCGTCAACCCCGTGCCTTCGGGATGCTTCTCCTTTTCGATGAGTCGATTCTTTTTGTCCTGTTCGCTTTCATAAGTTTCAAACATGCCAATGATCGTCAGGGGCTGGCCATTCACGGTGACGCGTTCGCCAATGGGAATAATTTCGCGGCCCATTTTTTCCGGGGAGCCAAATAATTCATCTCGGACCAGTGAACCGATGACACACACGCTGGCGACATTTTCGTCGTCGATTTCGTTGAACATGCGGCCATACGCGATGGTGTGCTGGTTCATTTCGAGCGCGTTTGGCCAGGTGCCAAGAAAGTTCCAGGCATTGTAATTCTTGCCGGCACGGGTGAAGATCGCCCGGCTGGTACGCATTTCGGGTGTGACCATTTTTATGAGCGGCGCGCTGCGGCGCAGGGCATAAACGTCGTTCATGGTGGTGCCGACGGCTTCATCTTCGAGGTGCACTTGCGAGGTGGGGATTTCCTGCTCTTCGATGCGAACTTTCTCCAGGCCGCCGATGGCAATCAAAGCTTCCTTTAATCCGTTCTCCATGCCCTTGACCATCGCGGACATGGCCACCAGGCTGGAAACTCCGAGGATGATCCCGAGCATCGTCAGAATGGAGCGGAATTTGTGAGCCCAAATTTCCTTAAAGCCGATCGCGATCGCTCCTATGAGGCTCATGGCGTAAAGGCGCACTCCCCGCTCTGCGGCCTCCACCGTTTGCTCCGATAGGAAAGCGGCGCTGCTGCGCGGCTCAGCGGGAGTCGGAGGAGGTGATGAAGGCGACGCGGCTTGGCTCATAAGCGTCAATTTAGCGCGGGCACGCGGTCCAGTCCGGCTAGTTTAGCATCAACGCTCTTAGCGACTTTGCCATCTCGAATTTCAATCCGGCGCGGAGTGACGGCGGCAATTTCGGGGTCATGCGTGACCAGGGCGATGGTGCGGCCTTTTTGGCTCAACTCACGGAAGAGGTTGAGGATGGTTTCCCCGGTATGGGAATCCAAGTTGCCCGTCGGCTCGTCAGCGAAAATAATTTTTGGATTGTTGACGAGGGCACGGGCAATAGCAGCACGTTGCTGCTGGCCGCCAGAAAGCTGCATGGGCCGGTGGTTGGCGCGATCGGCCATGCCCACCATGTTGAGCGCGGCCAGGGCGCGGTCACGGCGAACTCGACCCGTGAAGCCGCTGTAAATCATGGGCAGCTCGACGTTTTGAAGCACATTGAGCTTGGGCAGAAGGTTAAAGAATTGAAAAACGAAGCCAATCTTCTGATTGCGAATCGCGGCCAATTTCGAAGGCGAGGCATTTTGAATCATAACACCATCAAGCTTCACTGTGCCGTGGGTCGGGGCATCGAGGCAGCCGAGGATGTGCATCAAAGTCGATTTGCCACTGCCAGATGGACCGATGATTGAAATGAATTCGCCTGCCTCGATGTCGAGGTGGAGATCATCCAGGGCGCGGATTTCTTCACCGCCTAAATGATAAATCTTGCTGACATTTCGAAGCTCGACCAGGGACATACTTGCGTGCTAGGAACCGGCAGAGGGAGATTTGGCTTGAGGCAGCCCGGATTTTTGACCAGTGGGATTGGTGGAGGCTGCATTGAATTTCTTTCGTGACATGGGTGCATTGGTGGATTTATCCGGTTTGAAATCCACCGGCATTTCCAGGCTGACAACTTCGCCGGGGTTAAGCCCTTTTTGCACTTCAGCAAAAAAGAAATCGTTTACGCCGACTGTGATGTTGCGCTTTTCAAATTTTTCGTCCTGTTTCACGAAAACGAAGCGCTCGCCATTTTCCGTGAAGACCGCCGCCAGCGGAACGGCGAGCACATCTTCCGCGGTCGCGACCGGGATGTTCAATATGGCAGTCATGCCTGGGCGCACGCGTTCATCGACTTGCTTCACCTGCACTCGAGCGGAGAAACCCTTAATCCCATTTTTTAGCAGGGCTTGGGGAGCGATGCGTTCCAGTTGGCCTTTGATTTTAAGCCCGGGCACCGACTCGACTTGAATGTCCACGGGTTGACCGGGCGTCAGTCGCACCACATCGGCCTGGTTGATATGCGCCATGACGATCATATCCTTGAGATTGGCGATGGTCATCACTTCGGTGCCGGAATTGAAACCGGCGGAGCCGGAAACGGCCTGGCCAATCGACACGGGCCGCGTCAATACGGTGCAATCGAAGGGAGCGCGAATTTTTGTTTTCGTCATCGCCTCCTCGGTCTGGCGCAAGCCGCTGGTGGCGCGTTCGAGTACGTTCGTGGAGGTATCGAATTCCGTTTTAGCATCTTCAAACGCTTCGAGGGAGACGAGGTGATCGGCGTAGAGTTGTTTGGCACGATTGAGATTGCGTTCAGCCTTTTGCAATTGGAGGCGCGCGCCTTCGATCTCGACGAGGCGCGAGTTGCGCTCGACCTGCAGGTCCCTATCGTCCAGGCGGCAAAGCAACCCGTCTTTGGGCACACGATCGCCGATATCGACTGGCAACTCCGCAATGCGACCGTTGATTTCGGGCCGGACGGAAACCTGATCGGCGGGGCCAATTTCGCCAGCGGCGGTAACAGCAAAAAGGATGTCCCGTTTTTCAACTGTCGCGCTGGTGGGCCGGGTGGATGCGATAGGCTCCGCCTGGCGGACCCGTGGATTTTTATAAAAATAGTAGCCACCGCCAGCCAGGCCCAGGAACAGCAAAATGATCAAAACCCATTTCATTCGTTTTTAAGCCTCAACATTTTTCAAAAATAGTGAGCATCTCCGCGAGAGGGCATCTGCCCTGGCTACTGCGGCAGACACATTACCTGAAAAAGGTTGCATAACAGAGATGCGATTTAAGGTGCTCGTATTCAGAATTTTGCAAAAAAGTTCGCTGTTTTGCCGTAAAAAGAAGTTTTTCCGGCGCTGACGACCGATTGCGGCTTGGTAAATCGGCATTGTCAGTTTACATATTAGCCTTCATTTGGATGAAAAACCGCAACATCATTTTATTGATCGGTATGAACCTGCTCTGGGCGGGTTCATATTCGATCTTCAAGGTCCTGAGCGAGCAACTTGACTCGGGCGCGATTGCTTCGTTGCGATTTGCCATGGCTGGTCTTTTATTGCTGGCGGCCTGGCCATGGCTGGGTGGCCAGGGGCCGCGCTGGCGCGAACTGCCGCGGATTTTCTTAATGGGCACATTGGTGTTTTGCGTTGCGCCGCGTTTGCAGGTCGCGGCCGTGCATCTTGGCAAGGCGGGCGATACCTCCCTGCTAACGGCGTTGGATCCGCTTATTGTGGCATCGGCCGCCGCGCTTTTTTTGGGTGAACGTGTGCCGACCCGTCGGTGGTGGGGTTGCGGATTGGGTATGCTGGGTGTTTTTCTGCTTTCAAATATATGGCGCGGGGATGTCCCGCTGCATGGACTTCTGCCCAACGCTCTTTTTATCATGTCGATGATGTTTGAAGCGGCCTACTCGGTTTGCGGCAAACCGCTTCTGCATAAAATCGGGGCCATGAAATTGCTCGCCAGCGGTTTGGCTGCGGGCACGCTCGTAAACGCCATCCTGGAACTGTTTGCTCCGGGCCAAAACGCTTTCCGCGCCCTGCCGCATCTGTCGGCGCAATCGTGGATCTGGCTGCTTTATCTCTCGGTGATTTGCACGATTGTCGGTTACACACTGTGGTATGTCGTGATTCGTGAAACAGAGGTGAACCTCGCGGGATTGACTGTGCTGACCCAGCCGGTGGCCGGATGGATTTTATCCGTTATCTGGCTGAAGGAACCTTTGCATGCCGGCCAGTTGTGGGGAGCGCTTGCGATTGTTGCGGGATTAATTGTGGGTTTGAGGCCAAGGAGAGAGACGCCTATTGCGCGGAGTACTGAGAGTGCGGAACAGCAACTGGCGGATGTGGAAGCTTGAATCTTTTGAATCTGTAAGCTTTGCCAGCGTCACACCTTTATATTTATGCGCTTACTAAAACGGCTCCTTTTTGCTTCAGTGACTACTGCTATGCTTGTTTTCTCCGGAAGCGGACGAGCAGCGGAGAATGATCCAACAATAAAACTTTTCACCGGCACAGATTTATCAGGCTGGCGCAAGCCAGTCGG
>DASWRJ010000314.1:0-4215 GCA_036403255.1 Verrucomicrobiia bacterium | reverse complement strand
AACGACAAAACCCATGCAGCGGCTGGCCCTCGGCTGGAAAACGAAAGGGCAACGCATCGGTTTTGTTCCAACTATGGGCTATTTGCATCAAGGCCACATGAGCCTCGTGCATCGGGCCCGTCGGGCTGTTGGATCTCATGGCGTTGTGGTTGCCAGTATTTACGTGAACCCGACTCAATTCGCACCGACCGAAGACCTCCGCCTTTATCCGCGGGATTTTCCCCGCGATAAAGCTCTCTGCCGCGAAGCAGGTGTTGATGTCCTATTCTACCCCACGGACGCGCAGATGTATCCCGGAAAGGAGAGGGGCCTCTACAGCACCTTTGTCGTCGAAGAAGCACTTTCCAGGCGAATGGAAGGAGCTTCGCGTCCGACTCATTTTCAAGGAGTCACCACGATTGTAGCCAAGCTCTTCAATCTCGTCTTGCCGGACGTCGCTGTCTTTGGCGCGAAAGATTTCCAACAGGCGTCAATCATTCAACGCATGGTCCAGGACCTCAATTTTCCCGTGAAGATCATTGTCGCCCCCACGGTGCGGGAGCCGGATGGCCTGGCTATGAGTTCCCGCAACAAATACTTGCATGGTGATCTGCGCGCTCAGGCGCTGTGTCTATCACGAGCATTGCAAATGGCCAAATTAGCCGTGAAAGGTGGAACCCTTTGCAATGCCGACGCTTTGCGCAAACGCTTAAGGAATTTCATCGAACATCAGCCGGATGCTCGCGTGGACTATATCGAATTCTTCAATCCGCAAACACTTCAGCCCGCTAAACAAGTGCGCAGCGGCGTCCAAATGGCGCTGGCCGTTTTTCTTGGGCGCACGCGCTTAATTGATAACGCGCTGTTGAAGTGACTAAACTTAATTATGAGCGTGACTCGGCAATTTGACTTCCTAGTGCTCGGCAGTGGCATTGCCGGACTCTCGTTCGCGCTGAAAGTGGCAAAACGCGGGCGCGTGGCCATCATCACCAAAAAAAATCGCGCCGAATCTAACACGAACTACGCGCAAGGCGGCATTGCGGCCGTCACCAGCAAGGAAGATTCATTCGAGAGCCATGTGCGCGACACGCTTGAAGCCGGCGCCGGTTTGTGCAAGGAGAGTGTCGTCCGCACCATCGTGCAGGAAGGGCCGGCCCGGATTGAAGAGCTTATCCAACTCGGCATGAAATTTTCTGAACGGGAAAGCGGCAATGGCGGACGCGAACTGGACTTGGGCCGGGAAGGTGGTCATTCCAAGCGCCGCATTCTTCACGCCAAGGATGTTACTGGCCGCGAGATCGAGCGAGCGCTTCTCGCAGCGGTCGCCAGCGAGCCCAATATTCAGATATTCGAAAATCATTTCGCGATTGATCTGGTCACCACACAAAAGCTCGCCCAGCCCGCTCCGAATCGTTGCCTGGGCGTGTATGTGCTCGATAAAAAGACCGGAGCTGTCGAGACTTTCGCTTCACCTGTGACGCTTCTGGCCACTGGTGGCTGCGGGAAAGTTTATCTTTACACAACCAATCCTGACATTGCCACGGGCGACGGTGTTGCCATGGCCTTTCGCGCCGGTGCGGGAGTGGCCAACATGGAGTTTATCCAGTTTCATCCGACTTGCCTGTACCATCCGAAGGCCAAATCGTTCTTGATCAGCGAAGCAGTTCGCGGTGAGGGCGGCATATTGAAGACTGTCGATGCCCGCGAGTTCATGGATAAATATCATCCCCTCAAATCGCTCGCTCCTCGCGACATTGTTGCCCGCGCCATTGATAGCGAAATGAAACGCAGTGGCGCTGACCACGTGCTCCTCGATATTACCCACAAACCTGCCCCCTTTCTGATCGAGCGCTTTCCAAATATTTACCACACCTGTCTCGGCTTTGGCATCGACATGACCAAAGAACCCATCCCCGTTGTTCCCGCCGCTCATTATCAATGCGGCGGTGTGTTAACTAGCGTCGATGGCGAAACGGAAGTACCTGGCTTGTATGCCGTGGGTGAAGTTGCTTGCACTGGGCTGCACGGCGCGAATCGCCTGGCCAGTAATTCCTTGCTGGAAGCTCTGGTCTGCGCGCATCGCGCGGCGCAAACCATTCTTGCCCATCCCGAAAAGCCGGTGTTGCCTGAAATCCCGGCCTGGCAATCCGGCCACGCCCATAACGCGGATGAACTCGTCGTGGTTTCCCATAATTGGGACGAAATCCGACGGCTCATGTGGGATTACGTCGGCATCGTGCGCACCAATAAGCGGCTTCAGCGCGCCCGCAATCGCATCGCGCATCTGCAGGATGAGATTCAGGAATATTACTGGGACTTCAATGTCACCAGCGACTTGCTCGAATTGCGCAACATCGCCACCGTCGCTGAAATTATTGTCACTTGTGCCCTGCAACGTCCTGAGAGCAGGGGCTTAAATTACAATTTAGATTACCCCGCGCCCGACCCGGCCTGGGCTCAGCGCGATTCCATTGTGCGTCGCGATTTAGCACCAGGATGACCTGTGAAAGAACGGGCTTGAATTGGCCGATTACTCGGCTAATTTGATGCCGGTTGCGCGCTTAGCTCAGTGGTAGAGCATTACCTTCACACGGTAGGGGTCGCAGGTTCGAAACCTGCAGCGCGCACCATCCCTTTTGAAACCAAATCCTGCCAATCTGGCCCTCGTCGCACTCGGCTCGAATCTCGGCGAATCCCACGAGATTCTTGAGAGAGCTCTGGAGAAACTTGAGCCCCTTTCCGCCGAACCAATTCTGCTCTCGGACATCTTCGAAACCGACCCTGTCGATTGCCCGCCTGGCTCGCCAAATTTTCTGAATGCTGTTGCCGGTTTAGTTCCGCGCCCAAACGAAACTCCCGAGTCGCTGCTCGCCGCGCTGCAACGAATTGAAACTGAGCTTGGGCGCACGCGAACCGGATTGAAGAATGAGGCGCGCACAATCGATCTCGATTTAATCGCATTCGGGCAGGAGGTTCGGAACACCCCCGATTTGACTCTGCCGCATCCGCGCGCCCATACCCGACGCTTTGTGCTTGAGCCGCTGGCGCAACTCGCCCCGAAACTGGTTCTACCCGGCCAAACCAAAACCGTTAAAGAACTGCTGAAAGAGCTTTAAGCAAATCAAACTCGCCATGGCTGGCGGTCTCTCCTATTTTTCTTAGCCGTGGATATTCAGAAAATCACGCTTGGCCATTCCCCGGACCCCGATGACGCTTTCATGTTTTACGCGCTGGCGAAGAATTTGATTCCAACACATGAGTTCTGTTTCGAGCACATCTTGCAGGATATTCAAACGCTCAACGAACGCGCCACTCGAGGCGAACTCGACGTCACAGCCATCAGCATTCATGCTTATGCGTATGTCAGCGCCGATTACGCGCTGCTGCCCAGCGGCGCCAGCATGGGTGATGGCTATGGCCCAATGCTCGTCGCCAAAGAGGCTTTCTCGAAGGAACAGATCGCGCGGAAAACAATCGCTGTCCCGGGCACCATGACGAGCGCTTTCCTTGCCCTTCAACTTTGGCTCGGTAAATCCGCACGCGACTTCCGCTATGTCGTCGTTCCATTCGATAAAATTTTTGAATCCGTTCGTTCCGGTGCGGCGGATGTCGGGCTCATCATTCACGAGGGGCAGCTCACCTATCAAAAGGAGGGCTTAACCGTGTGCGAGGATTTGGGTGTGTGGTGGGGCCGGGAAAACGATGGTTTGCCATTGCCCTTGGGCGGTAATGTCATTCACAAACGGTTCGCTCCGGCGACACGAAAAATAATTTCCGATATTCTCACTGCGAGCATTCGTTACAGTTTGGAACATCGCACCGAGGCCGTCCAACACGCGCTCCAGTACGCCCGCGACATGGGACGCGAACTCGCTGATAAATTCGTCGGTATGTACGTAAATCACTGGACGCTGGATTATGGTGAGAAAGGACGCGAAGCCATCCGTCGCTTTTTGAGAATGGCGCACCAGCGCGGTTTAATCACTCGCCAGCCGGAGCTGGAGTTTGTGCGTTAACTTTGCCTTGGGAATTTCGTCAGCACATCGGCGAGCTTCTTCAATTGTGCTTGAGTATGCTCGCTCGAAATGGCGAACCGAAAAAATCCGCCTTTCGGCCCGCTCGGATAATGGATGAAGCTCGGATAGATACCCGCTCGCAACAAAACCTTTTTGAGCTGTGCTTTCGCAGCTTCAGTCTTGAACTTTATTGTGATGATCGGTGAACACACTTTCGGTA
>DASWRJ010000313.1:0-4316 GCA_036403255.1 Verrucomicrobiia bacterium | reverse complement strand
GGTTCGCCGCGCACTGGCTTCGCTTCATCTGCCGGAGGCGCGCCTTTCGTGCCTACATTGTAGCGTACGGGCAGGACCGTCACGCGTGTTGGCTGACCGGAAAGCACGCGCACATTGATTTGCGCCAGACCCGGAACCACGCCAGGCGGCTTGACACTCACACGCACGTGATATGCGCCGGCCAATCCTTCATAGACCACATTGGGACTTCCAATATGCGCGTGGGCAACATTTGTTACGAACGTCAGAAGAAGCGCGAAAACTAGCGCGATGTAAGGGCGCGAAAACATTGGAAAAGATTATCGCTGCACCCGCGTCATCCAGCGGCCAAAGCCCAGGCCGACTCGCGCGGAAAGAATGGCGAACCCGGTGGCAAATAGTAACTGAAGCATAATTTTGGGTTCAAATGGCGAGGACGCGGCTCCGTCCCAAAATTCATGTCGCCAATCGCCTTCATGCGCAAAATACCACCAGTAGCGGTTGCCGATAAAAAACCAATTGTCCGCTGCTGGCGTAAGCAGAAACTTCGAGAAGTTCCATTGCACGGCCACCAGGATGGCCACGAAAAGTGGACCAAGGAGCAAGGACAGGAAACTGTCTCGCCAAAAACCCGGTTTGCGCCCGAGGAACATCATCACTAAATCCAGCGCAAACGCTGGCACAATCAACAAAGTCGGGAAAGCAGGCGGCACCATGTGCTGCACGGGATTGTAAATCGGCCCGAGCTTTGGCTCGCCTGGAAAAAGAGGCAACACCCAGCCCATGATTAATGTAAGTCCCATATAAGTCGCAGCACAGATGGTGGCCGGAAATGGCAATCGCGAGGCCCGCGCGGCGACCATTAAGTATAACGGGTAAGTAACCGCAGCTTGTCTGTAGAATAGTTTCGAGTGCTGGTGATTCGGGTAGCTGTTCTCCGTCAAGAAAATGGCTGCCATCAGGAGCAACACTCCTGTCATAAAAATAAAGAGCCACTTAATCTGCGGCAATTCGGCGCCCGCTCGATTTTGCGCCGAGAGCATCAGCAGCAGCACACCAACATTCACGCCGAGCATCCCGACCGCCAGCAGCGTGTGCGGCGGGCTCAGAATCTGCACGTCCAACCCGTAAGCATCATGCCACCAGTTATCAAATGGCGCGGAAAATACCATCATGCAGCAGCCCCAAATGGCCACCCAGCACCCCAGCGGCGCGCGCAAACCAAGGAACGAAACAGCGGCGGCGCGTTCCTCGGGCGTTCCTAAAAAGTTCGTTTTCCACGCGAGCCATCCGCAAGTGAACCCAGCGATCAGTCCGCCTAACTGAATCATCATGTGCGCCGGCGTCCAAAATGTGTCGCGTCCAATGGTCGAATGCCACGAAATGTCCCACAACACGCCGACCGGAATAAAAGCCGCTCCGCAAACCAGCAGATAGAAATACCACGGCAGGCGATAGGCCTTTGTTTCGGCGCTGAACGCGGCGGGGGCGGCTGCCATGGCGGGCGCATTTGTCATAGCTTAATTCTTATTTATTTGGCGCGTGATTGCAATCCAGTATCATCCGCCGCCATAAGCTATGCGTTTGCGAACCTTTTTGCCCGCTGGGATACTGTTCATAGCCATGTACGCCAGTCACTTTGCATATGGACAAGGCTATGCCCGACAGGAAACAGTCGCCAGACAGGTCATGCAGTTCTTCAATGCCAAAGACTACGAGGCATTGCAGAAGCTCTTCTCTCCCGAGATGGATAAAGCCATGCCGCTCGATAAATCAAAGCAGTTCCTGCAACTCCTGCTCGCACAAGAGGGCCGCATGGAGCGCCTGAGCGGACCAACTGGCACCGGCTCCGCCGCTGTCTTCCAGGCTTTCTTCGAGCATGGCTCGCTCGATATGACCATCAGCCTCGATGCCCTGGGAAAAATCGATGGGCTCTGGTTTCGCCAACCCGCTCCGAAAGTGGCCGCGCCGGCACGGAATTCAACTCCGCTCTATTTGCCGATTGAAGGCACGTGGCTCGTGTTTTGGGGCGGCGATTCCGGCGATATTAACCAGCATCACGAAGTTCCTAACCAAAAGTTTGCTTTCGATTTGATCGGCATCGGCCCGGATGGCCAAACCCATCGCGGCCAGGGCACAAGGAATGAAGATTATTATGCTTATGGCCGCAAGATCCTGGCCCCGGCTGATGGTGTAGTCATCGAAGTCATTGATGGTGTCCGCGACAACGCCCCTGGCTCCATGAATCCTTACTCGGCCCTCGGCAATTGCGTCGTTCTCCAGCACAAACCGAACGAAGTCTCAGTGCTGGCCCATTTTCAACCACGCACAATCAGGGTGAAGCCAGGCGACAAAGTAAAGCGCGGGGCTTTTCTCGGGCGCTGCGGCAATTCGGGTAATTCATCCGAGCCGCATTTGCATTATCATCTGCAAAGCTCAGCCATCATTCAGGATGGCCTTGGCATTAAATGTTTTTTCGAAAACGTCAACGTCTCGCAAAAAGGCAAAACTGAGCTGCGCCGGGATTATTCGCCCGTGAAGGGAGAAGTGGTCAGTCCCGAGTAGCGTAACAAAAGAAATTCTATGGATATGGGTCATCATGCAGTTTTCGGTCTTGGCTCGGTAGTCATGCTCTTCTTTGGCTGCTTTGGCCTTTTGGGCACTGTGCTTTGGATATGGATGTTGATCGATTGCGCCACAAAAGAAACAGACCAGGGCAATACGAAATTGGTCTGGATATTAGTAATCATCTTCACCCATTTGTTGGGCGCGCTTTTGTATTTACTCATCCGCAGGCCAGCGCGCATCCGCGAATTAGGCCATTAGCTCGAAACGCGGCTGCGCGCCTGAGCAGGTGTTCGTTCGCCGTTTCGCATCTTGGCAATTCACGCAATCAGGGCTTTATTGGGAATGTAATTATGAATTTAAGACAACTCGCGAGTGCTTTCGTGTTTATTTTGGCGCTGCAACTAATGACTGGCTGCAGCAAAAAAACCGATTCCGGCCCCGCCGCAGCCGACAAAAATATTCCCTTGCCAGACCCTCCTCTCGTTTTTGAAGGCGAGCCGGGCATTCCCGGTGGCACATTCATTGTCTCAGAGTTCGGTGATCCAAAAACCTTCAATCCCATTACCGAAAACGAAGGTTCCTCCGAAGTGTTTACGAGGCTTCTATTTTCAGGCTTGCTCGGTTTTGACTGGCCCTCGCAAAAGCCGCTCCCCGGCCTCGCTGAAAAATGGTCCGTCGCTGACGATAAGAAGACTTGGACATTCAAGCTCCGCAAAAACCTCAAATGGAGTGATGGCCATCCGCTCACCGCCGAAGACGTTCTTTTTACATTCAATGATGTCGTTTACAACACGAATGTCATTAATGCCCAAGCCGACCTCATCCGCGTCGATAAAAAGGATTTCCAAATTACTAAACTGGACGATTTGACCATTCAGGTCGTTACACCGGAAACTTACGCTCCTTTTGCCGAGAGTTTCGGCCAGATTCCCATCGTCCCCAAACACATCCTCGCGAATGCTGTCGCGCAAAAAAGCTTCGACGCGGCTTATGGTGTGAATGTCAAACCGGACGATTTGGTTTGCAACGGTCCTTTTAAATTGAAAGCCCATCGCGCGGGGGAACAAACCACCCTGGTACGCAATCCATACTTCTTCGAAGTGGATAAGAAGGGGCAGCATTTGCCTTATTTCGACAACATTATTTATACCGTCTCACCTGATATGAACACGATGGCCCTGCGTTTTCGCAATGGAGAAAGTTACGCTTTGGAGCTGATGCGCCCCGAGGATTACGAACCCCTAAAAGCTGAAGCCCAAACCGGAAAATTCGATGTCCTCGAACTCGGCATGGCTCTCGAGCGCGGTTTCTTCTGGTTCAATCAAAACACAAACATGAGCAAAGTCACGGGCAAGCCGCTCGTCAGTCCGACCAAATTAAAATGGTTTCGCAATGTCAAGTTCCGCCAGGCCATGTCTTACGCCCTCGACCGCGACAGCATCGTCAAATCGATCTATGGTGGCCGAGCCAAAGCTAACTTCGGCTATATCACAGAGGCCAACCCAAAGTGGTACAATCCCAATGTAAAACAATACCCGTTTGATCAGGCTAAAGCCCGTGCCTTGCTTAAGGAAATCGGCATCGAGGATCGCAATGGTGATGGCTTTTTGGAAGACGCCGACGGCAACGTTATCGAATTTATTCTCAACACGAACACGGGAAATGACGTGCGTATAAAGACATCCGTTCTCATTCAGGAAGATTTGAAACGTTTGGGTATTAAACTCATCTTTCAACCCATGGAGTTCAACGCCTTGATCAGCAAAATC
>DASWRJ010000312.1:0-9345 GCA_036403255.1 Verrucomicrobiia bacterium | reverse complement strand
GGCGTGGTTACCAGCACTGTTGCAACCGTGACAGTCGGTATTCCGCCCTCGATCACTTCGCCTCCCATCTCACAATTTGTCCCGCAGGGTGCTAATGTCTCCTTTTCGGCCAGCGTCAGTGGCGATGCGCCATTAGCATTTCAATGGACTTCAAATTCCGTCCCGTTAGCTGGCCAAAACCTTTCCGCCCTCACCTTTACGAATGTCCAGGTCTACGACTCGGCTACCTACCAGATTGTCATCACCAATACATTTGGAGCCGTGACCAGCGCTCCTGTACTCCTTTCCGTGGCGACGGCTCCAACTCTCTCCCAGGCGCTGCAGATCTCTAGCTCGGGAGTTCAGCTCTCCCTCCAGGGTGTCGCTGGGCACGTGTACGAACTCCAAACCACCCGTGACTTCGTCACCTGGACCAGCCTCGGGCGGCAGACTTATATGTCGACTCCCATTATTTTTTCAGATACTGCCACCAATCTCGACTACCGATTCTACCGCGCGGTGCTCGATCCGTAAGCGCCGGGGTCCCTCCTCTCTACAGAAGACTTGGCACTGGGTGACCGTTTGCAAAATTCCGGCGTCCATGCCATTCGCCAGTAACCACGCTGTTTTCAGAGCCGCTCAGCTCATTTCAGGACTATGGCAACTTTGCCGATAATGAATTGGACCTATCCGTCTATTTTGACGTAAATGAAACCGACCAGCACAAAATTTCCTTTGCACAATGTCGAGACAAAGCTAGTGTTAAAGCGGCTTGTCCGATGGTGTAATGGTAGCACAACTCCCTTTGGAGGAGTTTGTCCTGGTTCGAATCCAGGTCGGACAGCCAACCTCTTCCCTCTTACTCCATGCACTACGAAGAAAAACAAATTGTCGAATTTTTGAAGAGGACTCCCAATGTCTTCTTTTCAGTGCGGGAAATCGGTAAAAAAGCCGGCTCACGGGCACAGTTTACAAAAAATCCGGATTGGCCGCGCCCTTATGTTGTTCTGCTCTACGAACAGGGTTACCTCAATTCAAACCCGCTTGGCCAGTACAGCTACAAAGTGGAAGAGGAAAAAAAGAAGCGCAAATATCTGATGGGAAATCATTTTAGGTATATTACGGTGGCCGAAGCCAATGCCATGACTGGGGTTGGCGCGCAACCGAAAAGGCCAGATGACGATGCCGAGGAACGTTCCCATCATTCGTCAGCTTCCGCAGCTTCCGGAAAAGTGCCAGGCACTAACGAGAAATCTTCTGAAGGCGCCGTCGATCAGTCGAAGAAAGCAGCTTGATTTGAAATGGCCAGTCACCCACCCCGTTAGCCCCAAGGGTGACTGGCCAAAAAGTTTAATCTTCCGAGAAGAGGTATTCTAAATCCGTTTGCGAGAGACTGCGGGCAAACCCTTCTTCACCGAGTACGTCTGCGATGGTCTGCGCTTTGCGCTGCTGTAAATCCCAAATTTTTTCTTCAACCGTGCCAGGCGCAATCAGGCGGTAAGCAAAGACAGTGCGAGTTTGGCCAATACGATGGGAACGATCGATGGCCTGCGCTTCGACTGCTGGATTCCACCATGGATCATACAGCACAACATAGCTTGCGGTGGTCAGATTCAACCCGGTTCCAGCCGCGCGCAAGCTCAGCAGGAACACCGATGCCTGTGGGTCATCCTGGAAAGCGTTCACCACCGTCTGCCGTTCCTTGGTCTCGCCGGTGAGCAGATACGTTTTGATTTGGCGCTGGCGGCACTCGTCGTCCAGCAACTTAAGCATCTGCACAAACTGGCTGAAAATGAGGACCTTTTGTCCATCGGCCAAAAGCGGCTCGAGCAGTTCGAACAAAGTCTCGGTTTTTCCCGAAACGGAATCGTTGCCCACAAGGAGCGGATGGCAGCAAATCTGCCGTAACCGAGTGAGCGCCGCCAGGACGTGAATTTTGCTTTTGCTCAGTCCTTTCTCGAGCACCGTTTGCATCACCTGCTCGCGACTGCGGCGGAGCTCGGCCAGGTAAAGCTTGCGTTGTTCCTCGCCCAGTTCGCAATCGCGACGTTCCTCAATCCGGTCGGGCAGGTCTTTGGCGACTTGCTGCTTGAGCCGGCGGAGCATGATCGGACGTAGCTTGGCGGAGAGCCGCCTTCGGGCAATGCGCTGCGCGCTTTCTGCATTCTCGGCCGGAGGCGGATCGTAGGTCTCGTGAAAATGTTCCTGATTGCCGAGATAATTGGGCTGCACGAAATCGGTGATGCTCCAAAGATCGAGAAGCCGGTTTTCCAGCGGAGTGCCCGTCAACGCCAGGCGTTGAGCGGATTTCAATTGCTTGACCGACTGCGTCACTTGCGCGGCTGGGTTCTTGATAAACTGGGCTTCATCGAGAATGACAGCGTTGAACGAGAATTTTTGCAGTGCCTCCAGATCCCGCCGGAGCAAAGCGTAATTGGTCACGATGATGTCGTACTGCGGAATTTGCTTCCGCAAATTATGTCGCGCCGATCCGCTTTCCAGAACGAGCACTTTCAGGTGCGGCGTAAATTTCTCGGCTTCACGACGCCAATTATGAAGTACGGAGGCCGGACAAATCACCAGGACAGGCTTCGGATTTTTATTGTGGCGCTTGCGCAGCCAGGCCAGCCAGGTGAGCGTTTGCAGGGTTTTACCCAGGCCCATGTCATCCGCCAGAATGCCACCCAGCTTCAGTTCCGTGAGCTGGCAGAGAAAATTAAATCCTTCCTTTTGGTACGGGCGCAATTCGGCCCGGATGTCCGCAGGCAATGAGTAATCAGGCGTGCCTTCATACGTCGAGAGCCGCTGGCGCAACGCCTTGATTTCGGGATTATCGGCAAAGCGTTGCAGGCTGCCTTCGCTCAACGCGGCGGCCTGTTCAAGTCCGATTTTTTGTGGCGCGGAGTTCAGGTCCTCCAGACCGAGATCGGCCATCGTCTCGCAGGCTTGCTCAACCGCGTTCACATCCAGCTCCAGCCAGCCGGCGTCCGGCAATTTAACGAAGCGACCTGTGGCGCTGCGCAATCTATCGAGATCCGAGGCTGTCAGTTTAAGTCCTTCCATTTCCCAGGCTGCGGAAACGGTGAACCAGTCAATGCCGCTGCCTTTAACAATCAGTTGCGGGCGCAATTGGCGCGGCGAGAGGAACAGCCGATGGAACGCCGGGTTGCCTAAATATTCAGCCGTCACCGGCTTGTGCGGCCAGGCGGACGCGAGCGTATTCAGGAAAGCTTCATTCGCATCTCCGACCCAAACACCTGCCTCCGGCGTGAACCAATCCAAACGGCGCAGCCATTCGACGGCTGCGTCCACGCGCGGGTCTTCGAGGATTTCCGGCTTGTCGGATTTGTGGCCGTTGTGAGCGGCGTCCCGTTGCCATTCCTGGCCCGTCCAAAACCAAAGGCTTTGGTCGCGCTCACTCTGCGCGCGCAAACGGACGCGCACAGTTTCTTCGTTGAGTTCAAAAACAAATTGCGGCACCGCCTTATGAGCCGTGCAGAGTTGCTCCCAATCCAAGCCGGAATTGGATTTAGTCTTGCGAAGGTGCGTGCGCAGTCGATAGCTCAGTTTCCGCACCGGAATCGCCGGGGTTGCGGCCCAATAATCCAGCAGGACGGGCGGGGGTGTATTGCGCAAAAGGTAAAATGAATGGCCGAGCAATGCGAGCGGCGGACGGCCCTGGAAAAATTTCGCGCGGGCAATCGGCTCCAGCGTTCCATCAGGCAGGCTGAGCCGCTGCGTAAATGAAATTTCCTCTTCCCCATTCTCGAGGTGCGGCATGAAGCTGATGACCTGGCCGCGGAATTCGAGCGCGCCACTGCCGAATTCCAGCCGATTGTTATGGCCCCAGCGGGCGAGCCATTGGAGCAATTCCAGACCGCTCACTTGGAGCGTATCGCCAACGTTCTCGCGCTCGCCGTAATTCTCCGCCAGCCAAAGGATGAAATCCCAATCAGCCGGCGAGAAAAGCTCCTGCTCGTGCGTCGATCGATGCGTCAGCTCGATTATCTCACGGAACGGCCGCATCTTCTCCCCTGTGCGCGGACGAAACAAACTCAAGCGAATCGTCAGGACGTGCATCGAAGCGGTCTCTGGCGTGGCCTGCGCCTGGCAAATCACTCGCAGCGCGGCCCGCGGTGAATCGAGATGGGCAGGCGCGGGCGGGCAAATCCAATTTTCAAGCTGCTGCAAAATGGTTTGCTCCTGTTCGGCTTTTTCGATTTCGGCAAAGCGGCTGGCGTTGGCGTAGCCAAGCAATTCCGTCGGAAGAGGGCGATTGGAGCGCAGGAAAAGAATGGCCAATTCCTCGAGGCGCGCCCGGTCTTTCACCTGGAGCAAGCGCGGCCACCATTCCTGGTTTGGAAAATCTTTGCGCGAGAGCGAGAGCTTTTCGAAATAATCTTCCAGGAGCAGCCACGCGCGCTGCGAATCTGTGCAAGTCGAAAATCCCTTCAGCAACTCCTCCCGTTCGGCCACAGCGGACTTCGAGTCGGCCAGCTCGCGTCGCAAGTCCGCCAGAGCGCCGTAAGTCCGCGAGAGGACATTATGGTGCGCGTCATATTTCGTCGGGCTGGCAAAACGCGCGGAGCGCCCGTTTTTACTCGCAAGTTTTGGCATGGCTACATGTGCATTAACTGGAATCGGTGGCGTACTATCTCGACATAAAACAGGCGTGCTGGTCAACCAGAAAGAAAAATAATTTCAGTGCAGTGGAATGGAAAAAAACTTGCTCTTGCGGCTGGGATCAGACTTGTCCTATCCATTTGCGGTCTTCCCACACCGCCTTGAGCGAAGTAAGATTGCGACTATCAAAAATATTTTTCGCGGCCGACAGAACGCGCCCGCGTTTTAAATTGTTCCACGCGTCGCTCGCGCTGATGGCCACGAATTGCAGCACGCTCGGATCGCGGTAGCAATCAATCATGCAGCGAGTGCAGCCGTCGCGAATCAATTTGCTCTGGTCGAATTCGTAAATATTGCACATTGGCTTTTCCCAGAAGTGGCAGCGGTAGAGATTTAAATTCCAATCCAGGTAAAAATATTTGTGGCCGCCCAGGCACCCGAAGTTCTCCTTTTCCTTGCGCAGATGGCGCTGCATTTCGGAAAGCGATTCCGTCGGGTTCACGACCGGAAAACCGCTCTGCTTCTTCATCGTTTTTATTTTTTCAAAAACCTGAATCAATTCATCCGTGCGATAATTAACCAGGCTGGAATCGCTGAAGCTGAGATAACTGGACGCCAGCGCCGTCAGCGGATAGCTGAAGGTGCAGCTTGTAAAGCCAAGCTCCGTCAGGAATCTCGGCAGCTTCGCGTAATCTTCAATAAGTTTGCTGGCTGTAACGCTGGCAGTCGTTTGAATGCCCAGCTCCGTGAACACCTCATTGGCATGCTTGATTTTGCGGCAAACGTCCGGCAAACCGCGATTCTTTTCGTGCAGCGTGACATCATGGGAATCGATCGACATGATCACGCTGCTCAAGCCGTCGCTCGCCAGGTCGCGCATGTTCTGGTTGGTCCAAAGCGACCCGTTCGTGCAAATCATCGGGCGAATGCCCAATTCCGCCGCGTAGCGCACCATGCCGCGCAACTCTTTATGCACGAGCGGCTCTCCACCCACAAACAGCAGGTAACCGATATGGTTGCGCTTCGCAATGTCTATGACATCGCGCGCTTCTTTCAGAGTAACACTCCGCCTCTGTTTGGGATCAAATCGGTCCACCGCGAACCCGCAGAAATCACATTTGGCATTGCAGATGTTCGTGATCGCGAATTGCAAGTAGCCCGGACCGCCATGCTCGAGCACTTCCCGAAATAATTGAAAGCCGCTCTTTTGCGGGCGAACGACCGGTTTCGAATAATCCGGCCCAGGCGCGGTGCCTGGCGTGCGCGGAGTTTCCGGTTTTTCAATGGCAGCAATCGTCATACAGCAAAGTAGGTTATACTGCTCAGGACGGGGTGAGCGTTGCAATCTTTTTTGAAGCGTTGCACTGTGGCCTTAGGCAAAATGAGGAGCCTAAGAACTGCGTGCAGTTCCTTGAGATGCGTCAGGCATTACAGTAGTTTGAGGCGACTTTGAGCGATAATTCCATCCAGCTTCTGCTCCGGGCGGCAAAAAAATTGACCGCTGCGCTTGACCCTAAGGCGCTGCGCGTCCCGGTCTGCTGCACGTATAATCCGCTCGAGTACGCCTGGGCGGGCCACGAAAAGTATCTGCGTGCATATGCCCAGGGTCCGAAGCGCGTCCTGTTTCTCGGCATGAATCCGGGCCCCTTCGGCATGGCGCAAACCGGTGTGCCATTCGGCGAAGTGGCGGCCGTCCGTGATTGGATGAAGATAAACGAAACGATCCTGAAGCCCTCCCTCGATCATCCGAAGAGGCCGGTGCTGGGCTTTGCGTGCCCGCGCTCCGAGGTGAGCGGCCAGCGCCTCTGGGGTTTATTTGCCCAACGCTTTCCGCTGGCAAATGATTTTTTTGCGGAACATTTTGTCGTTAATTACTGTCCACTGATTTTCTTTTCTGAAACCGGCAGCAACATCACCCCGGATAAATTGCCCACTGATGTTATCAAACCTATTCTCGCCGCCTGCGACGAACATCTGCAAACTGTTGTCGAAGTTCTCCGACCGGAATGGCTGGTCGGTGTCGGCGACTTTGCCGAGAAGCGCGCGCGCATGATTTTTCCTGGCACCATTCCCCGGATCGGGAAAATCCTACATCCCAGCCCGGCCAGCCCTGCAGCCAATCGTGATTGGGGCGGTGCCGCCATGGAACAATTGCGGCGGCTCGGGATTTGGTCCTAAATACTAACTGTATATGCTGAATGGCTGGGTTCATATTGACGGGTCGATGGGCGAAGGAGGAGGGCAGATTCTGCGCACTGCCCTCAGCTTGTCGTTGATCACCGGCAGGGCTTTTCAAATCGAGAAGATTCGCACCCGCCGCCGCAATCCAGGATTGCAAAGGCAACATTTGGCCGCAGTCGAAGCAGCCACGCAAGTTGGGCAGGCCCATGTCGAAGGCGCGCGACTCGGCTCGCAGATGCTTAGGTTCCAGCCGGCGCAAGTCACGCCGGGCGATTATCATTTTAATGTCGGCACTGCGGGCAGCACGACGCTCGTTTTGCAAACGATTCTTCCCGCCCTGCTGACCGCGAGCGGTCCTTCGGCATTGCTCCTCGAAGGCGGCACGCACAACCCGATGGCGCCGCCCTTTGAGTTCCTCGATCTCACATTCCTGCCGCTCATCCGCAGCATGGGCCCCAATGTGAATGCCAAGCTGGACCGGCACGGCTTTTATCC
Organism: Verrucomicrobiia bacterium; assembly: GCA_036403255.1. GTDB lineage: Bacteria > Verrucomicrobiota > Verrucomicrobiia > Limisphaerales > JAQGOV01 > JAQGOV01. The sequence continues at coordinate 2,067 of DASWRJ010000312.1, read as the reverse complement.
CGCGGGCGGTGGCAAGATCCGAGTGCTGATTAGTCCAGTGCCGCAATTGCGTTCCCTGGAAATATGTTCACGCGGTCCGGTCAAAATGCAGGCTCGTGCTGTGGTCGCAAGCTTGCCCCGAACCATCGCCGAACGCGAATTGCGCGTGCTCAAACATGACCTGCGCTTGAGTGCTTCCGAGATTCAAGTCGAAGAAATCAAGTCGCCTGCCCCCGGCAATATCGCTTTGGTCGAAGTCGCTTCCGATCATCTCACTGAAGTCTTTGCTGGATTTGGCGAAGTGCGGGTGCGCTCTGAAGTTGTCGCTGGCCGTTTGGTCGAGGAGGTCAAGCGCTACCTGGAAGCTGATGTGCCCGTCGGCGAACATCTAGCCGATCAACTTCTCCTCCCACTCGCGCTCGCCGGCAGCGGCTCCTTCGTGACCATGCCGCTCACCATGCATGCCTTGACCAATATCGAGGTGCTCAAGTTATTTCTCCCCGTCCAATTCAAGACGGAAATCCTCTCCGCAAAAGCTGTGAAAGTGGAAGTGACGCGCTAGGCACGTAACTTCGCACAGCTATTACGCACTCCCAACCAGCCGCTTTTTTGTGGTTACTCGACCGATTTTGTGCATTACTGGAGCAGATGTGGCGCGTGCTGTTTTTGAGCTTTATCCTGGCAACTGGCTGTTCGCATACCCAGCCAGCCGCAGTGCCTCCCAGCCGGAGCCCGAGCCCAAGCGCCCTCTCTTTTCAAAGCACAAATCAACTGCCTGACAAATCGCTCAAGCCTATCGTCACTCCATCGCGTGCCATTTCCGGGCGCGTTGTTACAGTAAATGCCAATGCGCGCTATGTGGTGCTGAGTTATCCCATTGGCGGTGTTCCGCCGCTCGATTCACGGCTGAGTGTCTATCGCGAAGGTTTGAAAGTCGGCGAATTAAAAGTCACCGGGCCGCAGCGCGATAATAATACCGTGGCCGACATCACTGCTGGAGAATGTCTGCCTGGCGATCAGGTCAAGCGCGAGTAAACCGGTTACTCACTGGACTTCGCGGCTTTGGGCGCGGCTTTCTTTTGATACGGGGAGTGCAGGTTGAAATAAATTCCGCAAAGCGGGCGCTCGTTCTCCGTTTGGCTGAGGATGATTGTCACCTGCTTGTCCAGAGCGATGCCGTGGCGCAGATGCGGCCCGCGATTTTCGTAAGCCTTGATTGCCTTTTCCATCAGCGAGCGCAGCGACGCCTCGCAATCTTCAGGCGCTTTGTCCAGGCAGACGATGTATTTCTCGTACGCCTTGAGCGCAGCCGCAATTTCCTGTTTAAAGCTATCTACCGTCACAACCTAAGCCTGAAAAATGCAACCCCATTTTCCAAGCTTAAAGTTTTTGCCCCTGCCGGAGGCGTTCACCCCACTTCCGGCCATTCTTCGCTCGGGCGAAAAGCTTTCTTCACTTGTGCGCGCGCGCCGAACAAGGCCGTGCCGATCCGAACGATCGTCGATCCTTCCTCGATGGCGCTTTCAAAATCACCGCTCATTCCCATGCTTAAATGCGGTAATGGCACGCCCAACATCTGCTCGCATTGCTCTTTGAGTTCGCGCAAGCCGCGAAATACCGGGCGCGCTTTTTCAGCCTCGGCGCTCCAGGGCGCAATCGTCATCAAGCCATGGACTTCAATTCGGCTCAGGTTATTAATCTGAGAAAGCTCCGCCAGGAGTTGCTCGGGACGATAACCAAATTTGCTCGATTCTCCCGCAATATTGACCTCCAGCAGCACCGGCATCGTTTTAGCCGCTTTCTCCGCCCACTTGTTCAGTTCCTGCGCCAGCGCGAGGCCATCCACACTTTCTATCATTTCAAATAACTGCACCGCGTCGCGGCATTTATTTGATTGCAGATGACCGATCATGTGCCAGCGCAAACGCCCCGGGCACAATGGGATTTTCGCTTTTGCCTCCTGCACTTTGTTTTCTCCAAAGAGGACGAGACCTATATCGGCCGCGGCGGTAATTAATTCTGGCGGCATTCCTTTGCTCACCGCCAGCAAGAGGACTGAATCCAGTGCACGGCCCGAGCGTGCGCAAG
>DASWRJ010000311.1:0-2932 GCA_036403255.1 Verrucomicrobiia bacterium | reverse complement strand
CCAAGTTGAACTGCCAAAAATCATCACCCGGCCTCGTTCCTAAATAACCATGATTATTTTGCGCATACCAAACCGCCTGCCCCACGCTGAAAAAGCCGCTCGAATGGTTGTAGTTTAGGGTGAGACTCACGTTGTGAAGCAGTGACTGCGGAGTGCTGCTTTGGGAAAAGCCACCACCAGTTGCGGCAGTGGATGGAATCTCGCCAAATCCGCTCTCTAACCGTGAGTGGCTGAGCCTGTATTGCGCGCCCAATGCCCACTCATCCCCGATCATTTGGTTGAGTGTGACCTGCAAATTTCGCTCGGTGTAACGAAGGTTTTCTGTAGTTAATCCTGGGGTTAGTGCAAAGCCATCGAAATTGTAAACTCCCAATTCTCGGCCAAGTTTGGAATTCAGCCATTCAGCAGAAAGTGTTAGCCAGGTGTTTTTTGTGATGCGCTCCTGCCACGAGACAGCCCATGTTTCAAATTCGGCGGCCGAATTGGCGCCAGCCACCGACTCCGGGATCAGGCTGCGAAATGCCTGGTTAAATCCGGCAACTTGCGTTGGTTCCAGACGAAAGCTTTGGTCAAAGGAAACCCCGCCCAGCGATCGGCTATATGCAGCTCGAAATGTCGAATGCTCGCCCGGACTCCAGACAATGCCGACCTTGGGCGAGAATTTGTCTTTGCGCGATTCGCCTCCACTAAGTGGCGCGAATCTGAAATTGGCTGGATATTTCAGCCAATCGTAGCTTAAGCCGCCCACCAATAACAATGATGGGAATGGCCTCCATTGTGGATATAAATACAGGCTGTAGCGCTCCATCGAAGATTTGCTGGCGACATTGTTGGTCGGAAAATCCAAAGGGAGAGGAAATGCCAAATCGCTATGTTGGTTTTCGACTTGGAATCCCCCTCCCTGCACGCGCGCGCCGGCAATAAAACCATAGTCCTCTGCTTGCCAGATTTGTTGTGCCTCAGCCGTGAAGAGATCCACTCGATCGCGATAACGTTGCGTGAATGTGACCGGCAATACGTCCGTAATTTGCGGTGAGGCAAACCGCTGCAACAGCAACACTTCATTCGAGGGGTTGAACACGCGCTGATCATCATTGAACCATCCGCCCAGGACCAGCGTATGAACACCCGGTTGCCATTCGTGATGATATCCTGCCAGCAGCAGTGGTTCCTGATATTCGCGCACGCGCAGGCCTCGAATCGCCGTATTTGGATCGTAACGTTGGAGAAGGTCGCCACCATCTGCTTCTCCCTTAATCGCACGGAAATAAAAGCTGTCCTGCGGCGTAAGTTGATGCTTGAACTGCAACGAAGTCTCCCACTGTTGTAAATCATTGTTTGGCCGCCAGCCTTGCTGTGACAGATACACTCCGGAGAGCGCGTAACCAAAATTCCCCCACGATCCATATTGCGCGCCGCTTTCCAGCCAATTTCCGCGGCTAAGATATTCCGTCGTGGATGCAAATCCAGGCCCGTCGCGCTCAAAAAGCTTCGAGTATTCCTGCTGTGAAACCGACTGCGCCAGCACGCCGGCCGATGGTGGAGCAAGCAAGCTGGCGAGCAGGTACTCGTTTACGGCTGGCGTTTCATAGCGCAGGTTGACTGTCCCTGGGTCACGCCTCTGTTGGAAACTGTTCCCGAGGAAAAGATGCGCCGAGTAATTGGCCGGATCGGACGCAACGGAACGTGCCGCTTCCTGAACAGCCCAATCCGTCATGCCGACATCCTGATAGCCGAGGGCCAGATTTGCTCCACGCATGGCACGATCCTGATCCAGCAGCAGGCGCGAGCGATACGTTCGGCGATTCTCATTCAGCTCGGTGGATTTTTCGAGAGCACGCACTGATTCGTTAATTCGGTTTTCCTGCTGGAGCAATAAGCCTGAATAGAGCCATGCAGTTGGATCGAGTGGATCGGAGTTCCGGGCCAGCCGCAATTCATTCTGTGCATGGAACAAATCATTCTCGTTCTGATATGCTTTCGCCAGGTAACTCCGAAGAATCGACCTTTGCGGTTCGAGAGTGGCCGCGGTTTGCAAATCCTGGCGGCCTTCCGTCGCGCGGCCTGTCCGAATTTTGCATAACCCGCGACCGAGCCATGCATTGCCGAGTGCTCCATCCAACGCAATGGACTTATCAAAATCCTGAATGGCTAAATTCCAAGCACCATCTGCGGCCTGCAGGAAACCACGCAACGAAAAAGCCTCAGGATTGGCTGCGGCGAGTTTCAGACTGCGTTCCAGTGCTGCCTTTGCTGCCTTAATCCTCCCAAATCCGAATTCCAACTCGGCGACTCGTGCCCAGCCAAAAGCAAATTCAGGATCGAGACGAACCGCTTTTTCGGCCCTTTCCAGCGCCAACCCAAGCCGCCCCTGGCTCTGCCGCATAATTGACTCAGCTAAAAGCGCGGTAGGCGAATCGGGGGCATTTGGCAGCGTCGCTACCGTCCCCTTCACAATCGCGATCACATTTCGGAAGGCCTCCGCTAACTGCTTCAGGCGCGCGCCTTCGGCGGCATTTGCTTCTAACTGGCTAAGAAGCGCTTCAGCCTCGTTCACCTGGCCCACGGAGAGCAGTAATGCGGCTAAATAAATTAGTTCCGAGTTGGAAGCCGGTTGGCGCGCGGCCGGATAGCGGGCCAATGCCCCAGGTAAATCCCCATTCTTGTATGCCACGAGTGATTCACTGAGCGCTTGCTCTTCGCCTGCTGGGAAGTTCAGTTCTTTGGTGTCCAGGATGCCTGGATAGTAGAGCGCCCATTGAATAGTATTGGCGATGTTCAACACCGCCGTTTGAACCGGTTTACGATTTAGCATCGCTTGCGCGGTTTGCCCGCTAATTAGATCCAAACCTCCCAGCTCATTCGTAAATTGCACCCGCCCATCAATCAGGAACAAACTAGTCGTTCCGTCGCCATCCACCACGACTTGAAA
>DASWRJ010000310.1:0-5730 GCA_036403255.1 Verrucomicrobiia bacterium | reverse complement strand
AACCGATAGAGATAACTGAAACCACGATAGCAGCAGTGATCAGCGCTATTAACGCCCGTGAAGGTTTCAGATGGGCAAACCCGACGGTGCTTGCGAGTCCGAACAGAACAAAAATTAAAAGTTCCAACTTGCGTGGCATTTCCCTTAGCCAATCGCCACGCGCAAGATTCAAATAACTCGTGGCATTGATTTCCACGCCAGCCGTTTTGTGACCAAATCGGGAAAAGGGCGTTTCAAGTTCGTCCGGCTTTTTGCCCTCGGTGTATCCAGTTAGAAAACCCGAGCCGACGAACACTACTTTGTTGGAGAAGATCATGGAACTAACCTCATTTGAAATGACCTGGTAATAACTGACAGAGGGTACCGTCCCAGCGGGTCCATAATAGTTCAACCACCGCTCCTCAGAGGACCGGGGCGGGGGCGGAGAGACGGTTTTTTGCGCCACCAGCCACGCCATCCCGGGCGTACTTTCAGGCGCCGAAAAATGCAATCGCATTGGTGCATTATCCTCCCTGCTGGCTTCGATCAATCCCACTTGCAGATTTGTAGCAATGACCGGAATGGGAAACTCAGGAAAAGGTTTACCGCCGAGCTTGGCCGACAGAGTGTTCCAACGTGCTGCCACGAAGACAGGTATCCCAGCGTTGCTGGCGCGGCGCGCCGCCTCGATAAATTTGGCGTCCCCCACCTGCGGAGTATCAAAAAACATATCGAAGACAATGGCCTTCGCTTTCCAACTCGTGAGCTGCTCAATAAGTTGGGCATGTTGGTCCCGTTTCCAATTGTCGTTGGCAGGTTGTTTCAGTTTTTTGTGGGAATCATCATCCATGTAAACAAGAACGGTCTCTTTGATTGGAGCCGTAGTGCGCAGCAACATCGGAAGGTCGAAACTCAAATCTGCCAGCCCGACTCTGCCGAAGCCAAAAAATAATCCCGCCACAACCACCAGCATTGCTCCTTTGGCGGCTGGATATCGTAACAGTTGTATGTTCAGCTTCACTGCTCGAGTAGCAGCGGCACTGCCGCTGATTTAGCAGCATTTTGGTGCGAAGCGGCTGATTTCAGAAGTAAAATCGCAGACTGGTTACAAAGGTGCGCCGGCGAGGCAGCTCAGTCGTGATGTTTAGCGGGTTGAGGTGATAATCCTGGCTGGCCAGATTTAAGACGCCAAAACGCACTTCCGCATGGCGCTGAAACATGCGATAGCCCGCCAATAGGTTGAATTGCCAAAAGTCATCTCCGGGCAAGGCTGGCGAGTAGCCGTGATTGGCCTGGGCATACCAAAGCGCATCAGCCTGCGCAAAGAAACCACACGAAAGATTCACGATGGTGAAGAGGTCGAGCTCATTTAATGTGGCGTGCCACTTGGGGTTTGGATCGAACTGCGAATTGACACCTGCGGCTGAAGGAATATCACTAAACGCCTGCCGCAGCGCGGAGTGGGTCAATTGATAGCGCGCACCCACTGACCAATCGTCGCCAATCAATTGCTGCAAAGCAACCGAGACAGAGTGCTCGTTGTAATCGAGCCGCTGCGGCGTTTGGGCTTGCACAAAGTTGAACAGTGGTTCGTTCAAGCTCCAGATTCCGACCTGCCGATCCGCGCGCGAGCGCAGCCATTGCAAAGTGAGTCCCGCGTAAGTGTGACTGGGCCATTTTTGATCGAGGGCGACGCCCGCGGTCTCAAATTTTGCTCCAGCATTCGCGCCGGCAACGGATTCAGGAATGATGCTGCGCCAAGCCTGATTGAAACCAGCGACCTGCGAGGGTTCCAATTGAAAACTCTGATCAAAGGCCGCCCCGCCGAGCGATTGGCTGTAAGCCGCGCGAAAAGTCGTGTTGCTCAAGGGGGTCCAGATCACTCCAGCTTTTGGTGAAACCTGCTGGACATTTTTTTGCCCTGGTAAAAGCGGAGCGAACCGAAAGTTTTCCGGAATCGCAACTCGATCGTAGCTCACGCCGGCAATGACCACGAGCGGCTCGAAGAATTGCCAGTGATAATAACCGTAGAAACTTTCACGGTTAAATCCGCCGTTCAATTGCTGGGTGTGCAAATCAAAAAGGTTGGCGGCGAAGACGCTGTTGTCTGAGGCAAAGGACTGATTGCGCGTATTAAATCGGCCATTCTGATAACGTCCGCCCACAATGAACATCTGGCTGGGCAGTTGAAATAATTGCTGCAACTCGGCTGTGTAGATGTCCGTGCCTAGCCGATAATCCTGCGCGATTTGTCCCGGCGCAGCGGGGAAGATATCGGCAGGCGCTCCATTGGTAGTATGAAGAAACAGGACGCCCTGGCTGGGGTTAGTGACCTGCAAGGTGCCATTCAGCCGGCCAGCGAGAAACAGTGTATCCATTCCCGGCTGCCATTGATGATGGTAGCCGAGCAGCGCGACCGGTTCCTGGCGCTCACGCACGCGCAGGCCTGTGTCAGCAGTGGCGGGATCATACAGGGGGCGGAGGTCTCCGGCATCGGCCTTGTAATATGTGCCCTGAAAGAAAATGGCATCTTGAGCAGTAATTTGTTGCTTCAACTTGAGTGTGGCGGTGAGTTGCTCCTGATCGTTGTTTGGCCGCTGCCCATTTTCCGAACGATATGCCACTTCTGCAGCGTAGCTGAAGTTTTCGTAATTTCCGTGTTGCACTGCAGTTTGTAACCAATCCCCTCGGCTCAGGTATTCAGTCGCCGAGCTAAACCCGATTCGGTTCCGGTCGAACAACCTCGAATATTCCTGCTGGGTCACAAACGGCGAAAGCGTGCCCGCTCCCACCGGCGAAAGTAAGTTGGCCACCAGGTATTCACTGAGCCAGGGTGTTTCATAACGCAGATTTATTTGCCTTGGATCCCGCAGGTTGTTGTAAGTATTCGCCAAAAACCAATGCGACGAGAAATTGCCGTAATCAGAATCCACCGACCGGACTGCTTCGCGGTAAGAAGCGTCTCTTAACCCCGCATCTTCATACAAATTTGCCAGGTTCACTCCTCGCACGGCGCGATCCTGGTCCAACAACAGCTTTGACCGATAGAGTTGGCGATTGCCATTTAGCGCCTGTGAGCGTTCCAGTTCACGAATGCCTTCGTTGATCCGATTCTGCTGCTGGCGTAGTAAGGCCAGGTAAAGCGCCGGGGTTGGATCCCGCGCATCCAATTTTTCCGCGAGGAGCAGCTCATGCTCGGCGTGAATAAAATCGGAAGTTTCCGCATAGGCCTTGCCCAAATAGCTGCGCAATGTGGAACGCTGCGGTTCAGCCGAAGCGGCCACCAGCAGATCGCGCTGGCCCTCGACCAAATGCCCTTGCTTGATTTTGCAGAGTCCGCGCCCGAGCCATGCATTTCCAAGAGCGGGATCAAGCGCAATCGCATGATCGAAACTGAGCAACGCCTCGGAGGTCTTATTTTCAGCTGCCAAAAGATAACCGAGCAGCGCGTGCGCCTGCGCATTGCGCGGCGCGATGGCGAGGCTTTTAGTGACAACCTCTCGCGCGGAGGCGCTGCGGCCAAAACTAAACTCCAGCTCGGCCACTCGTACCGATGCAAAAGAAAAGTCGGGCGCTAATGCTGTAGCTTTGCGAGCGGCTACAAGAGCCGATTCGAGACGGCCCTCGCTTTGTTCATAATAAGAAAGGGCGAGATAGGAGCTGGCCAGCTTCGGTGAATGCTTTGGCGAAAAGGCCTGGCCTTTGACAGACGCAATCATCACGTCGAGAGCTTCGGCAACCTCGGCCAAACGCGCGTCCGCGTTTGCGCTGGATAGAGTTCGATTGAGGATCGGCTCCGCGACTTCCAAGTCACCTACGCTCAACAACAGTGCAGCGTGATAAATCTGTTCCTCCGGGACGGCAGCCGCGCGCTGTGCTGGATACTTGGCCAAGGCTGCAAGTAAATCGCCATCGTGGTAGGCCTTCAGAGAATCGGCTAGGTCGCGCTGAACATCTCCAGGCAGTTTTAACTCATCGACATTGATGATGGCGGGATAATACATGCACCACTGAATAATATTGGTCACCGAAAGCATCGCCGTGCGTTTAGGCGCGGCGCCCGGTTCGACAGTCCCTTGCTGTCCAGAAACGAGTTGTAATGTGCCCAGCGCGTTGCTCATCTCGACCTTGCCGTCAATCAGCGATAACGTCGTGGTACCGTCGTCGGCTACAGCCAGAGTAAACTCGGTACCTAATACAACAGCATTCACCAAACGCGTGCGCACCTCCACATCTCCGGGCTTGTCGCGATGGAAGAAATAAATGACCCCTTTGATTAATTCCATTACACGGCGCTTGCCCTCGGATGGCTGAAGGCGCATGTGCGAACGAGGCGGGATTGGAGCAAGAGTTTGATCTGAGAATTGCAGGATAGCACGACTGCGCAGCCCTGTGCGCAACTCATCACCGGGATAGATAACCTGGTTAGTGTAAGCCCGGTCCCAGACCTTGCTGCCTCCGCGCAAGGTCTCGATTTCTTCAGCCACTTCCAGAGCGATGATTTTGGCCTCCGCAGGCCCAAGCGTGGAAGCTGGACTCTGAGCCTGCGCCACACTCGCCCAGAATAAAATACAGTTAGCCGCAACGAAGATAGGCAACAGCTTTGCCAACCGAAAATATTTGAGGTGGTCCCAATTCACGAAAATCCGGCATGGCGTCAATTGGCGCGATGCCCTGCTTTCCCGTCCCGCTCGAAGGTCAAAGTTAATAGCCATGAGTCGATCTCCTCCTGCATGGCGAAATACCTGATAAATCCTGCGCGCTCCGAATGCAAACTATTTATCAATTAATCCTAAAATATATTCTACTGCTTCTGTGTAACCTTCCGAGTTGCTTCCTGTATTCCCCCACAGAGACGACAGCGTCTCAGTTCCCGGATGGGAACGAAGCCGGGCCCTGTGGTTCCGCAGCTTAAATCAACCTGCATGGCAAGCAGGCTGCGGAACTCGGGGCCGGGCACTTCAGATTACGCGAGTGAAATGACCCGACTATTTGTCTGGTTATGGAAAGAAATTTTGTATATAAGTTCCTTTTCAAATGAGCAATCCCAAACAAGTGGTACTCCTCCGGAGGTTAAGGGCTTTTTGGGGTATTGCCCATTTGGCTGTTTTGCTGCTCTCCGCGATTAAGAGTCAAGCTGCGGCTCAGCTTTTCACTGAGTATCCAAACATCTTCGGCACTTCGAATCCGGCTTACTCAATTTCGGGAGTGCTCTGGGGCAATTACGAAAATGGCAACATCGATATTTTGCTCCTTAGACAAACAGGCGTGCTACAATTTCGGGTCGGTCCTGCCAATCAACTGCCTTCAGCCACCCAGATCACCAATACCCCCATCGTCAAAGACTTAACTGGTGTACCCAACAGCGGTGCCTGGGCCGATTACAATAACGATAGCCAGTTAGATGTTTTCATTTCCAAGACCTGGTCCGCTCCGGATACGAACACACTCAATGCTCTCTATCGAGGCACTGCAAATAATTTCACCAATATTACTCTTCAGTCATTAGGTACTAACCTATTCAAAGGCAGTGGTTGCGCCTGGGCCGATTTTGATCGGGACGGATGGTTGGACCTGTTCGTAGCCAGCGCTTCAGACAGTAACGGAGTTTGCTACCTCTACCACAACAATAATGGAGATGGCACCTTTACTCGGATGCTGGCTGCCGGATCGATCGTAACCGACCACTGGAACGCCTATGGTTGTGCCTGGGGCGACTACGACAATGACGGCTGGCCTGATTTATTCGTT
>DASWRJ010000309.1:0-3469 GCA_036403255.1 Verrucomicrobiia bacterium | reverse complement strand
CTTCCGAGCCCAGACCATAATCCACCCAGGAGCCCATGCTCGGACGGCCCGGTTGCTGGCTGCCCGTCTGGAGAAACGTAATCGCCGGATCGTGATTAATCGCCTCGGTGTACATGGACCTAACCACGCATAAGTCATCCGCCATTTTGGCTGTGTGCGGCAGCAATTCGCTGACCCACATGCCAGATTTTCCATGCTGCCCAAATTTATAAATGCTCCCCGCCAGCGGCAAACTTGCTTGATTCCCGGACATGCCAGTGAGGCGCTGCCCCATGCGCACAGATGCCGGCAACTCCTGCCCGTTTTTCTCGTTCAGCAGCGGCTTATAATCGAATGTTTCGAGCTGCGACGGACCTCCGGCCATGAACAGATAAATGACGCGTTTAGCCTTGGCTGGGAAATGAGGGTGGCCCAGTATGCCGCGATCAAGTCCGGCACTCTCCGCGCCTGCGGTAAGCGCATGCGCAGGGTTCACCAAATTGGCGAGCGCCATCCCGCCCAACCCCAACCCGAAGCGGTTCAGGAAACTTCTACGGCTCAGGCCCTCAAAAGGCATTGGCCCGGTGCAAAGCGGGGATTTCATCGTTCCATTACAAATTCATCGTGGTTTAAAAGAGTATCCGCTAATACAGCGCTGGCGGCAACCTCCGCTGCGGGCAGTCTCTTATCCCGCTTAGTCTCACCAACGCTTAAATACTTCTCAGCGGCATCCGGATCGCCTGAAAAATAAGCAAACTGCTCCTCGTATAGCTTACGCAGAATCTCTGTTTCACGCGGCTGTGGCCTGCGCCCGAGCACTGAGCGAAAGATCGCCACGATTCGGGCGCCGACATCCTGCTGCGTCTCGCGGACAAACCTTTCACCCAGCATTCGTGAGGCCTCGATGAATTGCGGATCATTCAAGAGCACGAGCGACTGTAGTGGTGTAGCGGTTGTCTCTCGCTTGGCCGTACAAACTTCACGGCTGGTGGCATCAAAAGTCAGCATCGTAGGAGGCGGAGCCGTACGGCGCCAAAAAGTATATAAGCTTCGCCGATACAACTTTGCTCCGTGATCCTGAGCGTAGCTCTTGCCGGTGCCAGCTTCCTCCCACAATCCGGCAGGTTGATATGGTTTAACGCTTGCTCCGCCGATTTTGTCATTTAACAAGCCGCTGATAGCAAGCGCTGCATCACGCACGAATTCGGCTTGCAAGCGCTGGCGCGGACCACGCGCGAGCCAGCGATTCTCGGGGTCCTTTGCTAATGCCTCGGTTGTCGCTGCGCTGGATTGCTGCCAGGTGGCGCTGCTCATGATCAATTTGTGCAAAGCTTTAACATCCCAGTGATTGTCTAAGAACCACTGCGCTAACCAATCGAGCAACTCTGGATGTGTGGGCAATTGCCCCTGGTTTCCGAAGTCTTCCTGCGTAGCCACCAACCCGCGACCAAAATGCATTCGCCAGATTCGGTTTACCACGACGCGCGCCGTCAACGGATTTCGTGGAGCGACAAGCCACTGCGCGAGGCCGAGGCGGTTGCGCGCGTACTCGGGTGCCCAGGGAAAAATCTGGTCCGGAGCGCCGCGCTCGACAGGGTCGGCAGGCATATCATAGCGCCCGCGCTTCAAGACGAAAGTTGGTCGCGCTTCCGCGCTCTCGCGCATAACCATAATTTCGCGAACATCATTCACCATGCGATTTTCCTGTTCGCGCAACGTCCTTAATTCGTTCAGAGCCGCAGCATATTCGGCAGCCACGCGTTTCAAATAGAAATCCAAAGCTTCCGCTCGTTCAGGGTATTCGGTGGTTTTGCCGGATAGTTTTCGTATTTCAAGTGGCGTGAGAGAGCGGTCGTAAACCTGGAATTCGTCCATCACTCCGTTCTTGAAACCCGAATCACGAAAACGACCGGCGAGAGTCAGATGAATGTTGCCGACATCCGCATCGCCCCATTCGCTCCGGTGTAGAATGTCCTTATATAAATTATCGCGCACGATATCGGTGGCGATTTCTGCGCCATTCAAAAACAGTTTTAAGCCCTCGGCACGGCTCGACCCGTCATACGTCACGGCCAAGTGAGCCCATTGATTTGTTGCGAGCGCGCTTTTCGCACGCACATGAATGGCATTGCCGGGATAAAAATGGATTAACGCAAACGACGGCTTCCCATCCTCCAACAGACACTCGTAACCGCGGCTACCCGAATCTGTCCATGCGCGGGAGCGATGGAAAATCACGGCCCTGCCTTGTTGCTCCATGGGCTTTAGCCAGAGGCTGAAAGAAAATGGAGTTGTACGATTGAACTCCCCTGCTCCCTTGCAAACCGCTTGGTTGTCACCGCTGAATTGCAGCGCTTTGCCAATGCGGCCTTCAACCAACTGCGGGTTTTCGTGGAGAGACGCCGGCTTGTTTGTATCCACTAAGTTCTGAGTTTTGCCGCCAATGATCTCGTCAAAAGAGTACGCCGCGGCCGGCTTGGGTAGATCAATCTTCGCCCCGTTAGCATTGAGCCACGCGTCGAATTGCGCATTGGTGCTTTGCGCAATCCGGTTCAAGGCTGCTTCCCTGACGGCAATCTGTGCCTTGAGTTCTTTATGTTTGCGCTCCTGGCCAGTGCCATACAACAGCAGCGTCGGTGTGGGTGTAGCGCGGGTAAAATGCGAATACAACCCGCATTCATCAATGCTGTTAAAAAATGCAGAGAGCCGGTAATAATCCTTTTGCGGAATGGGATCGAATTTGTGATCGTGGCAGCGCGCACACTCGAGGGTCAGTCCGAGAAACGCCGTGCCAAAAGTATGTAGCCGATCGCTGACATATTCACTCCGAAATTCCTCCTCGATACTTCCGCCCTCGTTGGTTTGCCGATGCAGCCGATTAAAAGCAGTGGCTAATATTTCCTCATCGGTCGCGTCGGGCAGCAAATCGCCAGCAATTTGGAACAAAATAAATTTGTCATAGGGCAGATTGCGGTTGAAGGCTTTGATGACCCAATCGCGCCAGGGCGACATATCGCGTTCGACATCGGCCTGATAACCGTAAGTATCTGCAAACCGAGAGAGGTCGAGCCAATCCAGCGCCATGCGCTCTCCGTAATGAGGAGAATCCAGGTATAAACCCAGCACACGCTCGAAAGCTTCGGGAGATTTATCAGCCAAAAATTCGTCCAACTCATTGATTGTAGGTGGCAGGCCGGTCAAATCCAGCGCCGCGCGCCGGATTAAGACTTCACGTGAAGCCGGCGGGGACTGCCTAAGGCCTTCATTGGCGAGCTTGTTAAGGATAAACGCGTCAATTGGATTTCGCACTGTGCCGACTACATGCTTCGGCACTGCCGATGCCTTTACCGGATTGAAAGCCCAATGGGATTTGGCCGGATACTCAGCACCCTGCTGAATCCACGTTTTAAGCAGCGCAATCTCCTCAGATGAGAGTGCCAGCTTGCTTTTCGGCGGCGGCATTAAATCGTCGGGATCAGTCGCGGTAATC
>DASWRJ010000308.1:0-3445 GCA_036403255.1 Verrucomicrobiia bacterium | reverse complement strand
CTCGCTTTATAAAAAATCGCTTGGCCAAACGTCCAATAGATAGTTTGATGCAAATAACGTGCAAATGAAAGTGCCAGCAAAGGTGTGCCGAAAAATGGCTCGACCGGTTGCCGCCGGGCTGATGCTCTCATTATGGCTTATGCTCGGCCTGCTCGCGGCATCCCCCCGGCTTCATCACTTGCTTCACCAGGATTCGCATGCGACCACGCACACGTGTCTGATCAGCCAGGTCAGCCAGGGCACATTTACGTGTGGCCTTTCCTCGGCCCCTGCTCCTTCTCCAGTGGCGATCGTGTTCGGTGCGCTTTCCCAGGGGGAAACCATTTTCCTATCGGTCTCTGACCATTCACTCGCGCCGAGTCGCGGCCCGCCTTCTTTTCCTTCCAATTTAGTCCTGGTTTAACGCCGGTCGAAGGATTCCCTGCCGGCGCCTAAGCCGGTTTCCATGTAGTACCTGCAAGCACAGGGGAGTCCGAAAACAACTTTCGTGGCGCTGATGCATCCACGATTCATCATTGGACGAAAATTTAAATGAAAGCAATAAACTGTCTGAGGATATCAGGATTGGCCTGTGCATTTGGCCTATGCGCTTTACCTCTGGAGGCCCAGGATGCCACGCAAGTGGAAAAGCTGAATCAGCAGCTTAAGCAGATGCAAAATAACTTCGAAAAGCAGCAACAGCAGATGAAGGAAAACTTCGAGAAGCTGTTGAAGGAGCAACAATCACAAATCGAATTGCTCAAAAAGGAAATCGACGCTGCTAAAACCAACTCTGTTCTTGCTCAACCGTCCCTTAACCAGCCTGCTGCACCGCAAACTCCTGCTATTGCCTGGTCACCCGAGCAACCGCTCCGGATTGGCAGCGCCCAAAATTATATTAATCTCTCGTTCGATGGGTTGGTTGCGGCCGGCTATTCGACAGCCAATGATATCGAGCGTTTGCAGCCCGGGGGCCATGACCCAAAGCAGCGAGGGTTCACCGTGCAAAATCTGGAGACGGTTTTTGATGGCAAAGTAGATCCATATTTTCGCGGCCAGGCCAATGTGGTTCTGCAAATCGATCCACATGGGGACACGACTATCGAAGCGGAAGAGGCGTATCTCGAGACCATGTCGTTGCCTTGGAATCTGCAGGTCAAAGGTGGGCAATTTTTTACTGAATTTGGGCGGCTGAATCCGACGCATCCGCACGCCTGGGACTTTGTGGACCAGCCGCTGGTGATGGGCCGATTTTTTGGTGAAGACGGATTGCGCAGCGCCGGGACCCGCGTTTCCTGGCTGGCGCCAACTCCATTCTACTCGGAACTATTCCTAACCGTCGCCAATAGCCAGGGGGGCACGGCGTTTAGTTTTCGGAATGAGCACGAGAGTGCGGCTTTCCTTGGCCGGTTGAGCGCTGACCGGCGCGTGAAAAGTTTCTCGGACATGCTGCTGGTCCCGCGCTATGCAGCATCATTTAATCTGAGTGATTCTCAAACATTGGTCACTGGAGCATCCGCCGCATTTGGACCGAACAGCACCGGCAGCGATACGGATACGCAAATTTATGGCGTGGATTTGTTTTGGAAGTGGAAATCGCCAAACCAGCATGCGGGCTTTCCGTTCGTTTCTTTTCAAAACGAAGCGATGATGCGCCGATTTAAAGCTGGCGCATTTAATTGGGATTTGAACGCAAACGGCAGCCTCGACGCTGGGGAATTGCCCAATATTGAAACCGGGCAACCCGCTTTTGTGCCGCGAGAAACGATTACTGATTATGGCTTCTATTCACAAGTGGCGTGGGGCATTCGCAAAGGGTGGGTGGCGGCCTTGCGCGGGGATTACGTATTTCCTGAAACGCGAGCAAAGTACGAAAGCATATTGGGCCGTGACCCAGATCGGGCCGAACGCTGGAGGCTCTCTCCGAACCTGACCTACTATCCGAGCGAGTTTTCAAAGATTCGTTTGCAATACAACTATGATCATCGTCGCGGCATAGGGAGCGACCATTCAATTTGGTTGCAAGTCGAGTTCCTCCTGGGAGCGCACGCGGCCCATAAATTCTAAACGTAACGTCCAAATACAAATTTTTATGAATCTTGAAGCAAGTCATGCAGGGCTCGTCCTGGCGTTTATGCTCGCGGCTGCTTCAGCCGAGGCGAAACTCAATGTGGTTGCGAGTATCCCAGATTACGGCGCTATCGCTGAGGAAATTGGGGGCGATAAGGTGAAGGTCACAACCATAGCGCGCGGAACCGAAGATCAACACTTTGTGGACGCGCGTCCAAGTTATATCCGGATCTTAAATCAGGCTGATGTCTTGATCGAAGGCGGCGCGGAGTTGGAAGTCGGCTGGTTGCCGCCACTGGTCAATGGGGCGCGCAACCGCAAAATTCTATCCGACGCACCCGGCCACGTGGTTTTGTCACGTGGGATTAAATTGTTAGAGGTGCCGAATGGCGCCGTGGATCGTTCCATGGGTGATGTGCATCCTTATGGCAACCCTCATTTCTCGCTGGATCCGGAGAATGGGAAAATAATTGCGGCAACACTGGCCCGGACCTTCAGCCAAATTGACTCCGGGAATGCTGCTTATTACCAATCGAACTTGAAGAAATTCACCGAACGATTGGAGGCGAAGATGGCAAACTGGACAAAGCTAATGGAGCCATATCGGGGAACAAAGGTCGTGACCTATCACAAATCCTTTACCTATTTTCTGGAGCGCTTTGGACTGGAACTTGCCGCGACCATTGAACCCAAACCGGGGATTGAGCCTTCACCGAGTTACATCAATGGAGTCCTTCCCAAATTAAAGAGTGAAGGAGTGAAGCTGGTCCTAATTGAGCCATTTCGTCCCCGCAAAACTCCGGAATACGTCGCGCAGACCATCGGCGCAAAGCTGGTGCTGCTGCCCGGATCCGTCGGTGCCAATGAGAAAACAAAAGACTACATGGCCCTGTTTGATTATGATATCGCCCAAATTGTGGCTGCATTGAAGGATACGAAGTGAGCAATGAGACTCTTCTCAAGCTGGAGCATGCCGCCATTGGCTATGACCGGCAGGTCGTATTGCCGGATGTTAACTTGCGCCTGCCGTGTGGAGCTTTTACCGGCTTGCTGGGCGCAAACGGCTCCGGTAAATCGACGTTGATCAAAACGATTTTGGGCATCCTGCCACCTCTCAGCGGGAGCGTTGAGTTTTCTACTGTAGAAGGCAGGCCGCGAGTTCTGGGATACACGCCACAACGTGATTCCCTGGATCCTATTTTTCTTCTGTCTTCATTCGAGGTGGTACTAATGGGGACCGTGGTGCGAGTGCGGCCGGGTTTTCCCATCGGTCGCGCCGAGAAGGAATGGGCCCGTCAATGTCTTGAGCGAACGGGAGCGGACCATCTGAGTCGGAAGCTTTTTTCGCAGCTCTCCGGCGGACAAAAACAACGCGTCCTCATTGCGCGTGCGCTAG
>DASWRJ010000307.1:0-7633 GCA_036403255.1 Verrucomicrobiia bacterium | reverse complement strand
CAAAAACCGGCTTGGGCGAATTAGAAGTGGTTGCACCCGCCACCCACGACACCGCCTCTGCCGTGGCCGCTATTCCTACCGCGCATTCGGGCGAAGCCAATTGGGCTTACATCAGTTCCGGCACATGGTCATTGATCGGTGTCGAGGTTAAAAATGCCATTCTCACAACGCGCGCGATGGATCTCAATGTCACCAATGAAGGTGGCATTGACGGCACCTATCGCCTGCTCAAGAACGTCATGGGCCTCTGGCTTTTGCAGCAATGCAAACGCTCTTTTGACGCCAAAAGCGCCGCGCACGATTACGCAGACCTCGTCCGTCTCGCAGAAAATGCCGCGCCTCTCCGCTCGCTCATCGACCCCGATAACCACCGCTTTCTGAATCCATCCGACATGGTCGAGGCGATTGAGGAGTATTGTCGCGAAACCGCGCAGCCGGTACCGCAAACGGAGGGCGAATTAGTGCGCTGTGTCCTCGAAAGCCTCGCGCTAAAATATAGAATGGTGTTGTGTGAGCTTGAGCAACTCACCGGAACTCCAATCGATGTGCTCCACATAGTAGGCGGTGGCTCGCGCAACATGCTGTTGAATCGCTTCACCGCTAGCGCGTGCGGGCTGCCCGTTCTGGCGGGACCAGTCGAAGCGACTACGTTGGGGAATCTGCTGGTGCAAATCCGCGCGCGCGGCGAATTCAAATCACTGGCTGAACTGCGCCAGATCGTACAGACGTCGAGTGAAATTCAGCATATCGCTCCTGAATATTCCAGCGCATGGGATGAAGCTTACAAAAAGTTCCAGGCATTGTTGTCTTCCAGCAAATAACCTGGAGTGGTATGTCATTCCTTGTTTATTGTCATGAGAAAAAGTGGTCGGGGCGGTGAGATTCGAACTCACGACCTCTTGTACCCGAAACAAGCGCGCTACCAGGCTACGCTACGCCCCGCCATAAAGCCCGGCAAGGTGCCGGGTATCAGTTCAGTTTGCAATGTTTTCTTGCTCGTCTCAAGCAAGTTTTCTCAGTTTTCCGCCGACCCAGCCAAATGCAGGAGGCGGAACATGGCTTTTGCTCTTTCTATTGCCGCGTGGACATGAACCTGCTTGAGTTCACCTCCATGATTGGCTTGGGCACCATCATCAACGCCACCGGAATCCTCCTCGGCGGACTACTTGGGCTCACACTGGCAAAACATTTGCCCCAGCGCGTCCTCGTCGCCATTAAAGGTTTGCTTGGCGTTTTCACCGTCTATGTCGGGCTAAAAATGGCGTGGGAAAATATCAATGGCAGTTTCGGTTCCGTGCTGAAGCAACTTGGAATCGTCTTTCTCGCCCTCATCATTGGCAACATCATCGGTAAAACACTGCGCTTGCAGCGAGGCATCAACCACCTGGGCCAAATCGCAAAAAAGAAATTCGCCGGTTCCCAAGCCGCCGGCCCGAACCGCTTTAGTGAGGGATTTGTCACCTGCACGCTTCTCTTTTGCATCGGGCCCATGGCCATTCTCGGTGCGCTCGAAGATGGCTTGTCCCATAAATGGCAGACGCTTGCGCTCAAGGGCTTGATGGACGGCCTCGCCACGATGGCGTTTGTCTCCACATTCGGTTGGGGGGTGATTCTGGCGGTGATCCCGGTGGTAGCCTATCAAGGCACGATCACGCTGCTGGCGCTTTATGCAGACCCCTTTTTGCAGAGCCATGGTCTCATTCCCTCGATCTCAGCTACGGGCGGACTGCTCGTGTCATGCATTTCGTTGATCATCCTGGACCTCTACAAAGTCAAACTCGCTGATTACATGCCCAGCCTGATTGTTGCTCCACTTCTAACCTGGTGGTGGCGTTAAACAGGTTCCTCACTTCATGTTTTTTACTCGTTTCACTTCCGTAGCCAATTGCAGCAGCGCGGGTCCGGGATCGACTTTCCGGGCTGCTTCGATAATGTAGAGGGCATCGTCGTAACGCTTTTTTCCCATCAGAAAATCAACATAGCGATAAATACTCTCCGGGCTGGAGGGACACATTGCAAAAGCCTGCCGAAACGCATAATCCGTCTCGCGCTCCATCCGTTCTATTTCCCCGGGTGTTTGCGTGTGTTTGGCGCGCCAATAATAGACGCCTCCAATCGCGGATCGCCATTTCGAAAACATCTTCTGCGGGTTTTGGTTTTGTATAAACTTCACATCACCACTGAAACCCCGTAAATCTTTGTTGCCATAAACCTTTTCCACAAATTCAGCAACTTCCTGCGGCGTCGTTCCGTCTTTGAGCCAATTACCGAGCATGCCGTCCACCTGCTTTTTCCAGAAGTTGTGATCCGCCTCAATGACTTTCGTGGACATTTGGGCCAACTGCTCGCGATTAATTTTCATGATCAATCCATGCGGCTCGAGATATGGATACATCCAATCCAGCGGAAAACTTTCCTCTATGTAAAACTCACGCTGCGGATTGCGCTCAAAGATAATCTTTGCCAGGAGCGCATTGACGGCCATCACCGCCACCTGGCCCGAAACCGTTGTCCGATTTTCAATAATTCGAACGTCTTCACCCGGTTTAAGTTGCCGGGGCTCATTGGGAAAATCGCTGTCGTGCTTGGCCCGTTTTGTCGCTCCACTCAAATATTCTTGAAACGTTTGTTGCGAGTCATCCGCGGTGAGCGTGTAAATTTTGCCACCGTAGGTATTTCTCAAATAATCGAGATAGGTTCCGTCAGCCAGAGCATTTTGGGTTAACGTAAAGAACGGATCGGCTTTGATATGTGACTTCGTAAATGCCGTCGGTAACCCGCGGCCCGGGTCCGTGCCGCCGAAATAGATGCTGCCAGATGGAATGGATTTAATAATCTCATCCACCGCTATTTGGGTATATTTCGACTCGCCTGCCGCTACGTCCCAATAAGCCAGGCAAATTTCAAGGACCGGCTGCCAATAACTCGTTCGCAAGTCTTCGGCAGTTTCTTCCCTTACATATTGGTCGTGATGCTTTTTGAAATAGTCGTAGAGATTCGTCACCACTTCGAAATCACCCTGGGTGGCGGCTTCAAAAAATTGCTGATATAATGGCAGGAATTTTTCCCCTGCCTTTTCCGCAAAAGCCGCGGATTGCTTTTCTTTCTCCTTCGAAAACTTTTTTAGTTGTTCGATTTGTTTGCGGCGTAATGGTTCAAGCCCGGCGGTTCGGTCGTGCGGCGCATTTGGTTTTTGGGCGGAAACGAACAATGCCACCGCTAATAAGCCGAGCGACATCATGCCTATCAGCAATGCCCTCGGTGCGCGCCGGGCGCGTGAAGCATCCACAATCGCAACAATGCGATTCTCTAGCTTTGAAGGCCTGGCCATGGCAATGGCCGCGACATTTGAGAAGCCCTGAAAGCTGCGTGCGATATTCAGCAACTCGCTTGCATATTCCGAGGGCGCACAGCCATTTTGCAGAACCAAATCATCGCAGGCTTGCTCGCGTTCCGCGCGCATCCGCCGAAAAGCCAGCCAAGCCAGCGGATTGAACCAGTACATTGCACACACAAAGCGTGTCAGCATTTGCGTCATACAATCCCCTCGCCTTATGTGCGCCAGCTCATGAAGAAGCACAATTCTGCGACGTTCACTACTCCAGTTGGCTGCGTCAGCGGGCAAAAGGATAACTGGCCATATGCCGCCCCAGGTCATGGGCATGGTTTGGTCTACTGATTGAAGCAATCGCACCGGGCGTTTGATGCATAGCAACGCGCTAAGCTCGGAAATGAGCGTGATCAGATCGGCGTCGGCAATAAGATTCGCTTGTTTGGCAATTGTTCTAACCCGCAAATGTCCGAGCAAAGCATACGCAAGGCTCGCTAACATGCCGCACAGCCAAATCATCGGCAGCGCGGTCAGCCATCGTGCGCTCAGTTCGGCCGCCCATCTTTTCGGCTGGGGCTGCACTACGAACGCCGACGCATCCCTGGTTTTCCATGCGCTCGTTTCCTCCTTCGGTGATGTCGTTCGTTGGCTGGGCAGCAGTTGGACGGCGACGGTGACTTTGTTCCCTTCATTCAGGTCCGTGCAGAGGCTCCAAAGGGGTTTGTCCCAGCCGAGGCCAGACCGCGATATGAACGGCACGAGTGGCAAACTCGTCACCGCCAGAAACCAAATCCAATGCCGTGTCGAGGCGGAAGCTCGCCTGCAACAGATCGCCGTAGCCGCGGCCATCCCGAGCACCAGCAGCGATTTTAACGCGGCGTCCATCAGCAAAGCGGCGATTTTCCAATGTTCCACCACCCCTGCGAATCCCGAAAGTAGTTCGCTCATGATTTTGGTTCCTGTCGTTTGGATTTGTTGATGATTTCTTGCAACTTCTTCAGTTCCGCATCCGAAAGTTCGGTATCGCCCACCTCAAGCAGCGCTGCCATCGCCTGGCGCGCTGAGCCTCGAAAAAAAGTCGAAATCACACGCTTCAGTGCGCTGCGACTGGCGGTTTCTTTCGATAGTTTCGGCAGGTAAATGTATTT
Organism: Verrucomicrobiia bacterium; assembly: GCA_036403255.1. GTDB lineage: Bacteria > Verrucomicrobiota > Verrucomicrobiia > Limisphaerales > JAQGOV01 > JAQGOV01. Next base: position 3,154 of record DASWRJ010000307.1, on the reverse strand, counting down.
GCCGCCTTCTTCCCGATGGCGGACATGCCCTTTTTCCTCGAGTATCCGCAACAGGGCGCGCACGGCAGAATAACCTGGCGCGGCGGGAAGGCTTTCTAAAACTTCAGCGGCTGTTGCCTGGCTCCGGGCATGGAGGATATCCATGATTTGGCGTTCGCGGCGGCTGAGGTGTTGTTCGTGTGCTTCAGGCATAATATTGGCAAAGTGCTAAAAATTTAGCAACGCGCCCGGAAATGTCAACGCCAAACTGCTAAATTTTTAGCAATCAGCTTTCTGCCTTTCCGCCTCTAGGCTTGCGTGCGTGCAATTGCCATAGGATTATCGTATCCTTCTGGTAGTGAGTTTGACTCTCTACGATTTACTCTTGCGCGCCGAAAATCCGGCGAATGATGTTTTGCTCGGTCTTTTTCTCGATTATATCCAGTCCAAGAATCTCCAATTATATCCAACTCAGGAATCAGCAATTCTCGAACTCTACGAAGATAAGAACGTCATCCTGAATACACCCACTGGCTCTGGCAAATCACTGGTCGCAGCGGCCCTGCACTTCAAGGCTATCGCTCAACGCAAGCGTTCCGTTTACACATGCCCCATTAAGGCGCTCGTCAATGAAAAGTGGCTGGCCTTGTGTCGTGAGTTTGGTCCCGAGAATGTTGGGCTGAGCACGGGCGACGCCAGCATCAATGAAAGTGCGCCCATTCTCTGCTGCACAGCTGAAATACTTTCCAACATCGCGCTGCGTTACGGACGCGAGGCGCCCGTGGATGAAGTGGTGATGGACGAGTTCCATTATTATGCGGATCGCGAGCGTGGAGTCGCGTGGCAAGTGCCGCTGCTCACGCTGCCGCAAGCGCGGTTTCTGTTAATGTCCGCTACACTCGGTGAAACAGCCTTTTTTGAAGAAAAACTTACAGAGTTGAACGAACGCGCCAGCATCACCATTTCAAGCCGGGAACGGCCGGTGCCGCTGGAATTCAGCTTTGCGGAAACGCCCCTCGCTCAAACACTGGAACAGCTCGTTTCGGAAAATAAGGCGCCCGTTTACGTCGTCCATTTCACCCAGGCCGAAGCTGCCGAGAGCGCGCAGGACTTCACGAGCATCAACGTCTGCACGCGCGACGAGAAAAATCTAATCGCCGCGGCGCTGGAAGGTTTTAAATTCAATAGCCCGTATGGTCCCGAAATAAAGCGCTGGCTTCGCCATGGCATCGGCCTGCACCATGCGGGGTTGCTGCCCAAATATCGCGTCCTCGTCGAGCAATTTGCCCAAAATGGTTTGCTCAAGATTATTTGCGGGACAGACACACTTGGAGTTGGCATCAATGTCCCGATTCGGACAGTCCTCTTCTCGAAGCTTTGCAAATATGACGGCCAAAAAACCGCAATTCTGAGCGCGCGGGATTTCCATCAGATCAGCGGGCGTGCGGGACGCAAAGGGTTTGACGAAAAGGGCTGGGTTGTTGCCCAGGCACCGGGTCATGTCGTGGAAAATCTGAAGCTCGAAAGCAAAGCCTCACGGGACGGCAAGAAGGTTGTGAAACGCAAAGCCCCTGACAAAAACTTCGTCAATTGGGACAAAAATACCTTCCAGCGACTGCTGGCCGCAGCTCCGGAGCGGCTCTCCTCGCGCTTTCAGATTTCACATGGAATGTTATTGAATGTGCTCAGCCGGCCTGGCGACAGTTGCCGGGCGATGCAGGAGATCATCCATCATTCACACGAAACACCCAATGCCAAAAGTCAGCACATTAAACGCGGCTGGCAACTCTTTCGCTCCCTGCTCGATCGCAAGGTCATCGAGTTCATTCCCCCTTCCTGCAATGGCTCTTACTTGCGCGTCAATCTGGAGCTGCAAGACGATTTCTCCATGGACCAGACTCTCTCGTTGTATGTGCTGGATACAATTCCGATGCTGGATCCAAATGCGCCGGATTACGCGCTTGATCTTGTGACGCTCGTGGAATCGATCCTGGAAGACCCGGACATTATTTTGCGCCGCCAGCTTGATAAGCTGAAAAATCGCAAAATGGCCGAGATGAAATTGGAAGGCATTGAATTCGACAAACGCATCGAGGAACTGGAGAAGCTGGAACATCCCAAACCTCGCCGCGAATTTATTTACGCCACCTTCAATGCCTTTGCGGACCGGCATCCCTGGGTGGGTCAGGAAAATATTCGGCCCAAATCTATCGTGCGCGAGATGTTCGAGAACTTTCGCTCGTTTGCGGACTACATCAAGGATTACGAACTGCAACGCGCCGAGGGCGTGCTGCTGCGCCATGTTTCCAGCGTGTATAAAGTCATGCGCCAAACGGTCCCTGATCCCGCTAAAAACGATGCCGTTCGTGAAATGGAATTGTATCTCGAAGCCATGCTCCGGCAGGTTGATTCCAGTTTGCTCGAGGAATGGGAAAAGATGCGTGACCCAGCCTTCCAGCGAACCGAGACAAAGGAGCTTACGCCTCCCGGCGCTGAAGAAGCCAAACAGGATGTCACGCGCGACACCAAAGCATTCACCGCCGCAATCCGTATAAGCCTCTTCACATTCCTGCGAGCGTGGACAATTAACGATTTTGAGCAGGCCTTAAGCGTGCTGAGCGCGATTGCGGATGCTGAGGAGCGACCATGGACGGCCGAGCGACTTAAGCAAGCTCTGGAAGCTTATCTGGTTGACCATGAATTCCTGTGCCTGGACCCAAATGCCCGGAATAGTCGTCACACCTATGTAAATGCCAGCGAAGACAAGCGCACCTGGCGCGTTCAGCAGATGCTCGTTGATCCTGAGCAAGCCAACGATTGGGTGGCTGAGTTTTTGGTCGATTTGCAGAAATCGCGCGAAATGCATGCTCCACATATCAGCTTGGTGCGCCTTGGCCCGCTGCTCGCATAAGGGAATTTTCACCAGTTAATCGGGGCTTCCGCTTGGGCGCGTCCCGCAGGATTCACCCCATTTTCGCAATGTGGGGCTTTTCTCAAAATGTTCATCGATGAACGGATTTAGCCGCTTTCTGGTCGCATGCATCTTCTGCTTTTTGTGCATGGCAGCAACCGCTCAGGTCAATGTCCTGACGTACCATAACAATAACAGCCGCACGGGTGAGAATACCAACGAAACCATTCTGACGCACTCGAGTGTCAGCTTCACCACCTTTGG
>DASWRJ010000306.1:0-3614 GCA_036403255.1 Verrucomicrobiia bacterium | reverse complement strand
GTGCCAGCGTTGTCTTCGATGGGATTGAAGTCTCTGTTCTGGTTTGGCCAGTTGTCTGCTCAATGAACTTGAGCATGGACGCAATCCCCTGCTCTATTTGATCGCGGCAGGCGCGATAAACTTCGTACGATCCGCCAATTGGATCGCTAATATCGTTTTCATAGCTGTCCAGCGTTTCATCAAACTCGCGCAACAAGAATGTTTTCTCCGCCGCCTGTGGATACAACATTGTGATGGCATCGACATGGCTGTGCGTCATCCCAAAGATGAAATCCGCCTGGTTTACAAGGTCAGCCGTGAGCATCCGGCTGCGCTGCCGCGATATGTCAATCCCAAGTTCGCGTAATGCCTTGACCGCGTATTCACTGGGAGGCAAACCTTCGACTGCGCCAACTCCCGCGGACAGCACCTTGAACTCATTCCGGCTTTTCGTGGTGTGCCGGAACAGCCCTTCCGCCATCGGGCTGCGACAAATATTGCCGGTGCACACGAAAAGAATCGTCTTCATGCCTCAAATGTATCCCATGAACTTGGGCGCCTGCCCAATCAGCGTCAATTGTGAAATCAGGAATTGCGCGCCTGCCGAACCACCGCCAGGCCCTTAAGAAGATCAATGGCTCGCGCCAGGACAGGATCGTGAATCATTGGTTTCAAAACATCCGGCTCACGCCCAACTGTATCCGTCTCAGGGCTTTGCCCTTCCCGTGTCATGCGGACTAATTCCGCTTCATTCATGCGGCGCCGCGGTGGACGATTCGTCCCTGTGACAGGGTCCTTTCCGCCGGTAGTTAGGTGGGGATCAACAGGCGCTGGAGCTTTGGCAAACAGTTTGAAGGCGTCATCGAAGTAGCCCTTTTCTTCGTCCGCTGCCACTTCCACTGTTATATCTGGTGCAATGCCAGCCAGCGGAAAAGGTTTGCCATCTCCATACTTCACTGGCGTGGTAGCAATCCGGATATGTTGGCCATTCTTCAATGTAAATTCACGCGCAATGCTCGCCTGACCCGCTGTGGTGGAGCCAAGCACCAGCCCAACGCCGGCTTGCTTCAAAACTCCAGTAAATGCTTCCGCAGCTCCGGACGTTTTCTTATTCACGAGCACCGTTAATGGCAGTGAAAAGGCTTTTGCCTTTGCCGCCGATTTCTTTAGCCCATCGCCATAATCAAGCAACGGCTGCTCACTTGTAAAAAACCAATCAGCCAAAGCAGCCGCCGCCGCATAATTGTCGCCACTTGAATAGCGCAAATCCAAAACCAGTCCGCGCACACGATTCGATGCTGCTAATTTATCGAAAGCTTCCTGGGTCTCTTTTTCGATCCCTTTCCCAAACTTGCCGAGTCGGATGTAAGCATACGATTGATCGTAAATCGCAGTCTTCAAAACGCCTTCCACAACCGAAGCCGCATTAGATCCCTTTGCCTCAGTGACCAGGCTCACGCGGGGAGATAATTGCGAAATTAAACCTGCTACTGCCGCCTTATTCAGTTCTGCTTCATCCACTCCGGCCAGATTGGCACGCAGCAAATCATATACTTCTTTAAAATCAGCGGCTTCCCGGGCAAAAACGGGAGCACAGCTCAGGAACGCGGCAAAAACCACCAAAAATGCATTTTTCATCTATTTATCTCTAAAAGCAGGCACTTTTTCCAGCGCTTTGGCCGCAATATCGCGCCTATAATGCGCGCCGTCGAATCTAATTTTTTCAACCGCCACATAAGCAGCATTGCGCGCGGACCTCAAATTCTCAGCCCAACTGGTGACGCCCAGGACGCGCCCGCCACTCGTGACAATACTTCCTCCAACCGTCGTGGTGCCAGCATGAAAGACTTTGGTGTGGGGCAACGCATTTGCCTCAACCAACCCATGAATCGGCTTTCCCTTCTCATACGCACCAGGATAACCCCCGGAAGCCATGACCACGCAGACCGATGAGCCTGGTTTCCAGCGTAACTCCACACTGGCCAACCGCCCATCCACGCTCGCATCAATCACTTCGAGCAAATCGTTCTCAAGCCGCGTTAGATAAACTTGGGTTTCGGGGTCGCCGAAGCGCGCATTGAACTCCAGGACTTTGGGTCCTTCTTTTGTCAGCATCACTCCCGGATACAAGATCCCACGAAAATCAATCCCCTCCGCAGCGCAACCTTTCAGCCACGGTCGCAGGATTTGCTGGCCTACGCGTGGCAACTCGGCGTCGCTCACAAAAGGTGCAGGCGAATAAGTGCCCATGCCTCCCGTATTCAATCCGCCATCACCGTCCAACGCCCGCTTATGATCCTGCGATGTGGGAAACAATTTCGCCGTTTTGCCATCGCACATCGCATGCAACGAAATTTCCATACCTTCCAAAAGCTCCTGAATGACTACGCGCGAACCCGCCGCGCCGAATGTCTTCCCCACCATGATTTCGTCCACAGCCGTTTCGGCTTCCGCCACGCTCGTCGTTAGCAACACTCCCTTGCCAAGCGCCAATCCGTCAGCCTTCACAGCGCAACGACCCCCTAGTGACTGCGCGAATCGTTTGGCTGCGACTGGTTCATCGAATGTTCCCGAGCGCGCGGTGGGAATTCCATAGCGCTCCATGAATTTCTGGGAAAAAACTTTTGAAGACTCGAATTGCGCCGCTTTCTGGTTCGGTCCCCAAATGCGCAATCTATTCTTCTGAAATAAATCTACGATCCCGAGTGCCAGCGGATTGTCCGGTCCCACCACCGTCAGTTCGACCGCTTTCTCCTGTGCAAAGGCCAGGAGCTTTGCCAAATCCTCTGCCGCGATATTCACGCACTCGACTGAATCTCCACCCTGAGACAGCCGCTCCTCAGCCATGCCCGCATTTCCCGGCGCGCACCACATCTTCGTGATATGCGGTGACTGGGCCAATTTCCATACCAGGGCGTGCTCGCGGCCGCCGGAGCCGATGACCAAAACTTTCATTCGCACGTCATTGAATCAGGAAGTGCAGGGCGAGGGAATAAATTTGACAATTTTCCATCTGTGAGACAATATTGTATCACAATGAAAACCGCAACCGTCCGCGATTTGCGCAACCAATTCCCGAAAATCGCTGCTTGGATAGAGCAAGGCCAGCCCGTCGAAATCACCAGGTCAGGAAAGGTCTTCGCCCGATTAATTCCGACCCCTCCGACGAAACCCCGCCGGTTTAAGATGCCTGACATCTTGGCTCGTTTGGATCGGACTTTTGGCCACACATGCTATGACGCCGCCGATTTGGCGAAGGGCCTGGACGAAAGCCGTGGGGACGAAGAATGATCTCTTACCCGGACACGAGCTTTCTCTGCGCCTTCTACATCAAACAAACAAACTCCGTTCTCGCCGCGCAATTCGCTGCTACGCTCAAAGAGCCGCTCTATCTCACTGAGTTACTCCGCTATGAGTTCGTTCAGTCTTTGCGATTTCAAGTCTGGCGGCGCTCCAACAATCCCCGTGAAGGCTTGGCCCTTCCAGACGCAGAGGCTGCTTTGAAACAACTTGATGCAGACTTTAAAAGTGGCGTGGCCGAGTTGGTCTCCTGCAACTTCATTGAAATCTTACGGCTTGCTGAAACCCTTTCCAGCAGCCATACGATATCTGATGGCCACCGCAGCTTTGATATT
>DASWRJ010000305.1:0-4705 GCA_036403255.1 Verrucomicrobiia bacterium | reverse complement strand
CGTCATTCTTTATCTAAATGGCGTGGAGATTTATCGCAACAACATGCCCGCCGGGCTGGTTGATAGCCATACCTTCGCTGTTACGAACGTATTCGGCGCGGGCGAAAGCACTTTCTATAGTATCAAATTAGACACCTCCCTGCTCGCCCCGGGAATTAATTTTCTAGCCGCCGAAGTGCATCAGGCCGGCTCAGACAGTATCGACCTAAGCTTCGACGCCAGCCTGAGCGCTTCCAACGTTGTGCTCATCACGCGCGGCCCATATTTGCAGCAAGGCAGTGAAACGGGAATAGTCGTGCGCTGGCGTTCGGATCGCGGCACCGAAAGCCTCGTGAAATACGGCGCCAGCCTCGATAACCTGGCTTTTTCAGTTCACGACTCCGCACTCGTGACCGAGCATGAAATGGCCCTCTCGAACCTTCTGCCCGGCACAAAATATTATTACTCCGTTGGCTTTCCCGGATTCGACCTTGGCAGCGGGCCGGATTATTATTTTGTGACCGCTCCAGCCACCAACAAAACGACGCGCATCTGGGCACTGGGCGATTGCGGCACAGCCAATGGCGATGAGCAACGCGTGCGAGACGCCTACGCGAATTTTTCCAGTGGCCGGCCCACTGATGTCTGGCTCATGCTTGGAGACAATGCTTATTCATCCGGCACCGATTTGGAATATCAGGGAGCAGTCTTCAATATGTTTCCCGATATGCTTCGGCACAACGTGCTCTGGACCACCATCGGCAACCACGAGACTTACTCCGGGATTTTCGATGAATTCCCTTACTTGCATATCTTCAGCCCTCCACGCAATGCCGAAGCTGGCGGCCTCCCATCCGGCACAAAGAAATATTACTCGTTCAACTACGCCAATGTTCATTTTCTTTGTCTCGACTCCATGACATCCGATCGCTCCCCAAGCGGCGCGATGATGACATGGGCGCAGGCGGATTTAGCCGCAAATACCAACCTTTGGACGATCGCGTTTTGGCACCATCCGCCTTATACTAAAGGCTCGCATGATTCCGATTTGGAGCAAGAGCTCATCGAGATGCGCACCAATGTTTTGCCCATTCTGGAGAACTATGGAGTGGACCTCGTCTTGAGCGGCCATAGTCATTGCTACGAGCGTTCCTATCTACTCGATGGATTTTACGGTTACTCCTGGGACATGAAGCCGGCATACAAATTGGACGCGGGCAGTGGCCGGCCCGAGGAAAGTGGCCCTTATATCAAAAGCGGCATCGGTCCGTCGGCACATCAGGGTGCCGTTTATATTGTCGCCGGCAGTTCCGGGCAAATCTCCGGTGGTCAGCTTAACCACCCTGCTATGTTTGTCTCTTTGAACGAGTTGGGCTCCCTCGTGCTCGACGTAAACGGCACATCTCTCCAAGCTACGTTTCTGCGCGACAATGGCCTGGTGCGCGACCATTTTACCATCCTGAAAGGGATTACCCAACGCTTGCGAATATCTGAATTCAACATCGAGGATGAACTCGTCTTCATCGCCTGGACTTCAAAGCCAGGCGTCACCTACCGGATTCAATCCAGCAGCAGCACAACTGGTAATGTTTGGAGTGACTACACGGGAAACATTACAGCTACAGGCAACGAGACCTCATGGTATGATTTTTTTGATGATCTGGATCCCGACCGCCTTTTCCGTGTCGTTGTCATCCAGTGAGATCAAAACTATTGAAGAGCCAAAGGCGCATCGGCTACCTTCAACCTCATGAAAACCTTCCTGAGCGCCGCTCTGTCCCTGGTCGCGCTTTTCTTTGTCGGCTGCAATAAAAAATCCGACTCAGGTTCGCCCACGGCCAACTCAAGAGCCTACACCTTCGCTGTCATTCCCAAGGGCACTACCCACGAATTCTGGAAATCAATCAATGCTGGCGCCTTTAAAGCCCGAGACGAACTGCGCGCCAAAGGCATAAACATCGATGTCATATGGAAAGGCCCTTTGCGCGAAGACGACCGCGATCAGCAGATTCAAGTCGTCGAAAATTTCACGACTCGCCGTGTCAATGGCATCGTCCTCGCCCCGCTTGATTCCCAGGCGCTCGTCCGACCCGTCGAGAGCGCGCTGGAAGCGGGAGTGCCTGTGGTCATTATTGATTCCGGCTTAAAATCGGACAAATACGTCAGCTTCGTCGCCACGGACAATTACAAAGGCGGCCAACTCGCGGGCGAACACCTCGGCAAATTGCTCGGTGGCAAAGGCAATGTCATTCTACTGCGCTATGCGGTTGGCTCCGCCAGCACCGAAGAACGCGAAGCCGGCTTTCTCGATGCGCTCACGAATAAATTTCCCGAGATCAAAATCATTTCCTCGAATCAGCACGCTGGCCCCACCCGCGAGACCGGTTATCAAAATTCTCAAAACCTCTTGAACCGCTACGGCAACGAAGTGAACGGCATTTTTTGTCCTTGCGAGCCGCCCACGATTGCGATGGCCAAGGCCCTGCGCGACATCGGCAAAGCGGGCGGAAAAATCAAGATGGTCGGTTTTGATGCGGGTTCCCAATCTGTTCTTGATTTGAAGAATGGCGATGTGCAAGGCCTGGTGGTGCAAAACCCCGTCTTCATGGGCTACAAAGGCGTGATGACCCTCTACGATCATCTCCAGGGCCAAAAAGTTGAAAAGCGCATTGATACCGGGGTCGTCCTCGTTACTCCCGAGAACATGGAAAAACCTGAAATCAAGGAGCTGCTTTATCCGCCCTTGGAGAAGTATCTCAAATAACCTCTTCAGCTCGTAAGCGGAGTGATGGAAACGCCCGACAGAACTAACTCTTCGCCTCCGCTTAACGCAGGCGCCTCCACCATGCCGCGCCTGCGGCTTTCTGGAATCAAAAAGCGCTTCGGCGCAACTCAGGCCTTGAGCAATGTCTCGCTCGACGTCGGCCCTGGTGAAGTCCACGCGCTCATCGGTGAAAATGGCGCGGGCAAAAGCACGCTTATGAAAGTGCTCAGTGGCGCTTATCCGGCGGACGCTGGCCACATTGAACTCGAAGGCCAGCCCTTTGTGCCAACTAATCCCCTGCACGCGCGCCGCTGCGGCATCGAGATGATTTATCAGGAATTGACCCTCGCGCCGCACCTCAGCGTCGAGGAAAATATTTTGCTCGGCAAAGAACCCTCACGCCTCGGCTGGATTAACCGCCGCCAGCGCCGCGAGCTGGCCCGCACCGCTCTCGCCCAACTCCAACACGAATCGATTCCCCTTGATCGCTCGGTCCTCCAACTCACCGCCGCCGAGCAGCAAATCGTTGAGATCGCCCGCGCGCTGGTCCGCCAACCCAAAGTGCTGATCATGGACGAGCCGACCAGCAGCTTGACCCAGGTTGATACCGAAACCCTCTTCGTCGTCATCTCTCGCTTGCGTGAACGCGGTGTCAGCGTCATTTACATCAGCCATTTTCTCGAGGAGTGCAAAAGAATCTGCCAGCGCTACACCGTCTTGCGTGACGGCGAGACGGTCGCAACCGGCGCAATGGCCTCGGTCGCATTGCCGGAAATTATTCACCAAATGGTCGGGCGCAAGCTCGATGAAATTTACCCCCGGATTCCGCACACAGCCGGCGAGCCTGTCCTCGAAGTGAATAATCTCGCTGGTGAGCGCAGGCCGCGCGGCGTCAATTTGACTCTGCGCGCTGGCGAAATCCTCGGCATCGCTGGCCTGCTCGCCTCCGGCCGCACTGAGACCCTCCGCGCCATCTTCGGCCTCGACCGCGTCCGCGATGGTTCCATCTTCATTTATTCCGCGGACGAAACGCACGCTTCGCCCCGGCAGCATTTGAATATGGGCCTCGGCTTGCTTAGCGAGAACCGCAAAGAGGAAGGCCTGATGCTTGAGCGCAGCCTCGCTGATAATTTGACCATTACGCGCTACGAATCCTGCTCCCGCTTCGGTTTCATCAATAACCGCGCGCAACGGCAGATGACTAATTCCTGGATGCAGCGCCTTGATGTCCGCGCGCGCAGTCCGCTCCAGAAAATCTCCGAACTCTCCGGTGGCAACCAGCAAAAGGTGGCGCTGGGTCGATTGCTCCATCACGAAGCCAATATCCTCCTGCTGGATGAGCCGACGCGCGGGATTGATGTCGCGAGCAAGGCGCAGATCTATCGTCTTATGGGAGAACTGGCTGCCAATGGGAAGGCCATTCTCTTTGTCAGCAGCTATCTTCCCGAGCTCCTCGGAGTCTGCGACCGAATCGGAGTCATGTGCCGTGGCATCTTATCCGAAATTCGCCCGGCCGCCGAATGGACCGAGCATGAAATCATCGCTGCGGCCATTGGCCAAAAGAGCAGCCGAAATTAACCCATGAACCCGCTGACCGCATCTCGAAGGCCCCGCGCGAGTTCACTTCTTTTTTCCGCCGGCCCATTCCTCGGCCTGCTGCTTGTCCTCGGCCTTTTTTTACTCAGTCCGGAAGCGCGCCCGCATCTCTTTACCGGTCCCAATTTTAAAATTATCCTCACACAGACCGTCATTGTTGCCGTCGGCGCGCTCGGCATGACTATGATTATAATCAGTGGCGGCATTGATCTCAGCGTCGGCTCGGTCGTCGCGCTCACCAGCGTCTTTGGGGCAACTCTTCTGGTGCGCGGAGTGCCGCCGCTCCAAGCCGCCATCTATACAATTCTCGCCGGTAGCCTGATTGGCCTTTTGAACGGTTCCATGATCGCCTTCTTTCGCATGATG
>DASWRJ010000304.1:0-3148 GCA_036403255.1 Verrucomicrobiia bacterium | reverse complement strand
GTAATGTTTGTGATTGAACACTGAATTCAGCGAAAGGGTACTAGCCCATCATCATTACTGTTTGTGTATTGAGGGATCCAACCTCACATGCGCCACGACCCATCAATCGGCAGGCTTGCTCATAAATGTCCGCCCTGAATGTCTGACGCGCGGCTTCGGGATCAAGCGGAGTTTTAAGCACTCCGCTGTGGAGGAAATGATTGATCACCCACGAAGCCTTTTGCAAAGAAGGCACGTTGGCATCATGGCCATGAAAAATCGTAAAATTGGGCAGATGCTCTATTTGCCCATGGCCAAAATTGAATGGCGGCAGGAAACCCTTGCGCAAGTATTCTACAGGCGTGTGGATATATTGCGGGCGAGCCAATACCTGGAGCATCTCTTCGCGATTTGAAGGAACATCGCAGTACTCACACGCATCAAGGAGAGCCGCGATCAACCCCTTGTGTTCCTCGGAACGGCGCTCCGCGAATGTCTTTTGCACGAGTAACACTTTTTCTGGATGGCCACTGGCCAATTGCGTGCTGGTCGCCGCGCACCAGCCCGTTCCATTCGTCACCGCGACCGAATTCCATGGTTCGCCGACGCAATAGCCGTCGAGATTGCCGGCTTTGAGATTGATGTGCATTTGCGGCGGCGGCACGGCGACGATGCGAACTTCCTGATCCGGATTGATACCGCCGCTAGCCAGCCATTGGCGCAATAAAAAATTGTGGGACGAATACATTGAGACGACACCGAGCGTCAAAACCTTGCGCCCGCGCCGCTCCATCGCCTGATTGCGGAGCGTTCGGGCGTCGCGCACGCCGCAATTCCAAAGCGCTTCAGAAAGTGTGATGGCGTTTCCGTTGAGGCTCAAGATCAGTCCCGTCAGGCAATCGCAACGCACTGAGCCAAGACCGAACGTGGTTGCAATCGGCAGCGTAGCCAATGCGTGGGCGGCTTCCAGTTCGCCAAAGATTATTTTGTCGCGAATAGTGGCCCAACCCGCTTCCCGGCAGAGTTGCACACGTAACCCGTATTTTCGGTAAAGCCCCAATTCCTGCGCCATAATCAAAGGGGCGCAGTCGTTAAGCGGTACAAAACCAAGCCGGATGGCAGGAGTTCTTTGAAGTAAGTTAGGCGGCGTAAATCGGGACTGGCTGGCTTTCTCCGAATTCATCATGCGGCGCCTAAAGCTGCGGATATGCCAATTCGCGCAAGCTGGCGTGATGAATGCTAATGAACATTTGCATAGAACAAATGAGTTGCGTTCATATATGAGTTTACCACTGGATAGCAGACAGTTGAGGGCGTTCACCACGCTTGCTAGAACGGGCAGTTTCACATTAGCCGCCAAAGAACTTTATCTTTCACAGTCGGCGGTGAGCCATTCCATGAAGGCGCTGGAGCAAGAAGTAGGCTGTCGCCTTTTAGACAGATTGGGCAAAAAGGTGTTGCTCACGCAGGCGGGTGAGACACTTCTGCATCACGCCGAAAAAATTTTAACCGAGATGTCTACCGCGCGCGCGGCACTGGAACAACTCGGCAAGTGGGGACGCAGCCGACTGCGCATCGGCGCGAGCACGACAGCTTGCCACTACATTTTGCCAGCGGTGCTTCGCGAATTTAAGGAAAGCTTTCCCCAATGCCTCATTTCCATCGAGCCAGGTGATTCGCTCAAGGCCATGGAACTCTTGCGCGCGCATCGAATTGATCTCGCCATCGTTCTCGAACAAAAAAACGAGGAGCAATGCGAGTTTCATCCCTTGTTTAGTGACGAACTGATGTTCCTGGCCGCGCCGAGCCACCCCTGGGCGAAGGAGAACCAGGTCGCCCGCGCAGAAATACCAAGGCAAAGCTATGTGTTGTACAACAAAGGCAGTTTCACTTTCAGGATGATCGAAGAATATTTCCGACAGGAAGACATGGTGTTGAATACGGTCATTGAACTGGGCAGCATGGATGCCATCAAGGAATTGGTGAAGCTCGGGCTGGGCTTGAGCATTTTGGCTCCGTGGATTGCACAGAAAGAATTGCAGGAGAAATCCCTCGTCGCCCTCCCGCTGGGTAAACGCAAGTTGAAACGTAATTGGGGGATTGTGCATTGGCGCGCGCGCCGGCTGAGCCTGGCGGAGGAGACGTTTATCGGGTTGTGCAAGACGGTGGCGGATAATTTGCATCAGAATGTGATTACCCGCTCCGCGTAAGAATTGACTTTCCGCATGGCATCTTTTACCAAAGGGCCATGCGCAAATATCTCATTACTCTGGTCCTGCAAAGCCTGCTCTTCATCCCAAGCTTCCAAGTCGCGGCCGCTGATGCTCCTGCCACATTTACAGTTGGCGAATTCAAATTTACTCGGCCCGAGAAATGGGAATGGATCGAAAGCACCTCCGCCATGCGCAAGGCCCAACTCAAGGTCGGCAAAGGCACAGAGAGCGCTGAAGTGGTCTTCTATTATTTTGGCCAGGGCGGCGGGGGCGGGACCAAGGCCAACGTGGACCGCTGGCTTTCACAATTCCAGGACGCCAAAAACCAAAAGACGGAAGAAGTGACCGTGAACAAGCACAAGGTCACGTATGTGCAAGTGGAAGGGACCTATTTGAGCGGCATGCCCGGGACAGCAAAAACGCCCATGTCCAACTCCATGCTCCAAGGCGCCATTCTCGAAAGCGACGAAGGGAGCGTCTTCGTAAAAATGACCGGCCCAATTGAATTAGTGAAGGAGAACAAACAGACCTTTCGCAAGATGGTCGAAGGCGCATTGAAATAAGTCGCACCGTAGAGAATTCAAGGTCCCGTGCGCGGCGATTAGCTTTCGATCACGTTGATCTCGACAGGCTCGACTTTTATGCCGGACTTTTCCAGCCACTTAATCGCATCTTTGACGATCTGCCTTTCACCTTCGATTTCGAGGCAGACAATGCCGATCTCGTCCGTGACACTCGCCTGACGCACGTTTGTCTTGATCGGGAATTTTTTTGCGAGTTCCCAAATGACGGGATCGGTGATCAGCTTCGGCGGATACATGAGCCAGAGTCGGCTTTTTTGCGGACCGCTCGAAGCGGGCGCGGCGGTTTTCGCTGATTTAGAAGCGCTTTTCTTTGCCATAATGATCCCGAGTTAAGATGAGAGCTTTTAGCCGCCGGCAATGGCAGGGATGATG
>DASWRJ010000303.1:0-6774 GCA_036403255.1 Verrucomicrobiia bacterium | reverse complement strand
GCCTGCGCCACCGAAAATCACGCCATGACGAGCGCGCTTTTCTATTTGCAGTTTCAATCATTCAAAAACCGGATGGTGTTCCGGGTGCGGCGTTTGCGCAAACCCAAGTATCTCGTTGGGGCAGTTGTAGGGGGGCTTTATTTTTATTTTTATTTCTTCCGGTATTTTGCCGGAGGAGCACGGTCCACTCAGATGTTCAAAGCCGCTATGACTCCGGAATCGCGCGCGATCTTTGAAACACTAGGAGCCCTGGCGCTGCTGGTGATTGTTTTGCTTGCCTGGCTTATTCCGCATTCGCGAGCAGCCTTGGCCTTTACGGAGGCTGAAATCGCTTTTCTTTTTCCAGCGCCGATTTCCCGAAGCGGACTGATACATTTCAAGCTGATCAAATCTCAGACAGCGATTCTGTTTACCACTTTTTTCCTCACCATTGTCACTGGCCGATTTGGGCGCGGCAGCAGCGCCTGGATTCACGCGGCGGGTTGGTGGATCATCCTTTCCACGCTTAATCTGCATTTCCTGGGGTGCTCCTTTGCGCGCACACTGCTGCTGGAGCGAGGCGTCGCCAACTGGAAACGACGACTGGGGGTGCTTCTGGTTTTTGCAATTGCGGTTTGCACTGTTATTTTTTGGTCGCGGCAGACAATGCGGCCGCCTGAGGAAAGAGATTTTGAAAACATCCGAACGCTCGGGGGATACTTTCAAGGCATATTCTCGAGCGGCCCAGCGCCGTATTTGCTCTACCCTTTTCGGATGCTGGCGCGGCCTTATTTGGCGGCGGATGCGTTCGGATTTTTGCGCGCAGTCTGGCCAGCGCTGCTTCTCATGGGCTTGCATTATGTTTGGGTAGTGCGGTCGAACGTCGCCTTTGAAGAAAACTCGCTCGCATTGTCACAGCGTCTGGCGGAACGGGTGGCGGCCATTCGACGCGGGGATTATCAACCCACCAAGAAAAAGGCGAGCCGCGCGCCATTTGAACTGAAGCCGATTGGCCCGCCTTTCATCGCGCTGATGTGGAAGAACCTGATTTCGGCGGGGAAGATGTTCAACATTCGGTTTTTGATTTTGTTGTGTGTGATGTTCTTGCCAGTTGCACTTGCGCTGGTTCATGGACGAGGGAACCCGGGTATCACCGGTTTAATTGGGATGGTGCTGGGGATGGTTATTGTATGGTCTGTATTGATCGGACCACAAATGCTCCGCCAGGACCTGCGTCAAGATTTGCAAATGGCGGATATTTTAAAACTTTACCCGATACGGGGCTGGCAACTGGTGCTGGGCGAGTTGCTCGCGCCTGCGGTGCTTCTGACAATCGTGCAGTGGATCATGATTTTCACAGCGGCCATCCTAGTGAATGAGATTCCACCAAATATCCCAATTACCTGGTCGGAGCGTCTTCCAGTTGCTCTGGGCGCAGCCCTGCTAGCCCCGTTTTTAAATGTTATTTCGCTGATTATCCCGAATGCTGCAGTGCTTTGGTTCCCCGGCTGGTTCCAAAGCGGACGCGAGGGTCCGCAAGGAATTGAAGCCACCGGGCAGAGGCTCATATTCGTGCTGGGACAGATGCTGGTGTTCGTATTAGTGCTTATTCCGGCGGGGATTGGCTTCGGTGTGGGGATGCTGCTCTTCAACCTTTTGACGAACAACCCGTTTGCCGGAGTGCCATTCGGCGCGTTGCTCGCGGCTGCGGCGCTGGCAGGCGAGGCGATTTTAGCCCTGAAAGCGCTGGGGCGGGCATTTGAAAAATTCGATTTATCAGCGGAGGGGCAGAGTTGAGCAACCTGCTTTGATATTCTGTTTCATTGTGGACAATGACAGGAAGCTGAGGCATTTTTCGCCAGCAATTTACCGGGATGTTTCCGGGGACACAAAGGAACTATTATGCCAATGACACCACCTGACCTGACCAAACAACCTCCACGCAGTCCGCGAGTGCGTCTCGGCGGATATGCAATCTTGCCACGCACCATAGACAAAGGGCGCGCGACCATAGCCGGAAAGAATGGGGAGTACCATTACAACTGCCCACTGGACGAGCGGCTGTTCAACTTTGTTGGGATCGGCGCCGACGCTCTTAAAGACCAGATTGCCGCTGGTAAAGGCGATGGCGAAATACTGGAATGGATTACAGCGAACGCAAAGAATCAACGAAGCGCAGAAGAGATAGCCGCCTGGAGCAAATTTATGGATGAACGCGCACCCAGTGACGTGGACTCGCGGGCCTATTTCAACGAACTACATTCCAAAATGGGACCCAAGCGCAATGATATCGTAAGCTGGGCCGACTTGCTGGATTTGGATGATTATGTGAGTTTCGGTGGCAAGGCCTGAGCCATTAGATGGGCGATTCGCCGCCAGTAGCAGCATAAATCTCGCCCGTGACATAACTGGCTAGCGGCGAAGCCAGAAAAGCAAATATGGGCGCAAGCTCGGCTGGTTGGGCGGCGCGCCCAAAGAGAGTATCGCCGCCAAATTTCTCGACTTTGCCTTCGGGCATGGTCGAAGGAATGAGAGGCGTCCAGACCGGCCCTGGAGCAACGGCGTTCACGCGAATGCCCTTTTTGCTGAATTGTTTGGCCAGCGCTTTGGTGAAGTTGACTATGGCGCCTTTGGTGGCGGCGTAAGCAACTAATTCTGGATTGGGATCGTAGGCCTGAATGCTGGCTGTATTGATAATAGAGCTGCCAGGTTTAAGATGCGGTAAAGCGGCTTTGCAAAGATAAAACATGGCGAGGATGTTGGTACCGAAAGTATGTTCGATTTCTTCATTGGACCATTCTTCAATGCTGGGATGAGTCATTTGGTAAGCAGCGTTGTTCACCAGAACATCGAGCCGGCCGCATTCACGCAAAGTTTGATCGACGATGCGCTGGCAATGATCGGCGTTTGAAATATCTCCTGGGATTTTGACCGCTTTGCGTCCTGCTTCTGTGATCCAATGCGCAGTGACGTTTGCATCATCGTGCTCATTCAAATAGGAGATGACGACGTCGGCCCCCTCGCGGGCAAATGCGATGGCGACGGCACGGCCAATGCCGCTGTCCGCGCCGGTAATCAGGGCGGTCTGGCCCGTCAACCAACCGTGCCCGCGATAGGATTGCTCGCCATGATCAGCCTGGGGCGCCATTTCTCTTTCATGGCCGGGCGGAGATTGCTTTTGCTTTGAGAATGGAGGTTTAGGAAAAATCTCGCGCGGGTCCTGGGTCAGATTAGTTTGCGGCATATTTATTCTCCTTTGCGCTATGGTTGCGCCAGTTGAAGCAAAATTGTTCAGGATGGCTACGGCAGCCATGGGGCAAAGCACCCAAAAACGAATCCTTCGGAAAAGGGTGGCCCCCGTTTCAAATGCGCAGAAAAATTTTGCGCCGATACATCCAAAAGCTAACCAGCCAGAGGATAATGACGATGAAGACCATCTCGAGCATGGGCGTGAAAGTGTTGCCAAACGAATCGAAAATGGATTGGCCAAGATGAAGGCGCAAGCGCTCTTTGACCCACGGCTTCATCAGCATGGACATGCAATAAAGAGCAATGGAGTTCATCCCAGCGACTACAAGCGGAAAAGACCAGCGACGCCAGCCTTTCATCTCGATGGAGTAGTAAAACGCGGCGAGCATAAGAAAGGTCCAGCCCGTGCTGTAGATGGCGAAGGAAGGCGTCCAAATGCGCTTAACCATGGGACAAACGCCGAGCAGATCCAGCGCGCCGCCGAGAACTAATCCGGCAGCGCCCGCGGCGAGCATGGACTTAAGCTTTGCGGATAATGAGCGATCGCTGCGAAGGAGACCGCCAGCCAAGAGGCCAAAAATCATTGTGGCCAGGGAGGGCAGAAAATTCAAGGTGGTGTAGCCGCCTTCATTGGACAGGAATGGTTTTTCGCGTGGAAAAATGTTCATAAACCATTGGTCAAAGGCAGCAAAGGCATTTGCATTCTTTTCCCAATGGGCGGCAAAACCGTGAAGGTGCTGCGAATCTGGAGTCACAGTTGGCAACCGCGCGAAAAGCCCCGCTGGCATAAGATCGAACGCGCAGAGAGCCCAGGAGCCGAGGAGAACTGCGCCGGCCGCGATTAATTGAGTGCGCGGCTTTGTCCAGGCGAGCAGCCAGAGGAATGGATAGCCGAGGCCGATTTGGCTAAGGACGATGACAAAATTATAATCTGTTTGCCGCCTGCCGGTTGATGAGAGGAAAACTCCGAGAGCGACTAATGCAAAAGAGCGCCAGAGTGCGTGAAGGAGTAATCGAGGGAACGCCTCTCCCCTTCCCTGACGATTTGCCACCGAAAATGGCAGCGCCACGCCAACCATGAACATAAAGGCTGGCTGGATAAGATCCCAAAGCGTGCAACCCCGCCAGGCGGCGTGATCTGTCTCATGAGCAAAAAATTGCCAGACTGGGCTATTTGGAAAGTGTTCCGCAACGCGGGTGCAATAAAAACCCGCGGAGATCATGAGGAGCATGATAAAGCCGCGATAGGCATCAAGCGATACGAGGCGAACTGGCGCAGGGCTGGCGGCGGCCTGTTTTGGGGAAGTCGTAAAGACTTCTGGAACGGCTGCGGGAGCGGTGGTCATATTGGATTCATTTTAAAGCAGTTGCGCGTATTCCCAATGAAATTCCGGCATTTAGACGAACGAAGCGCTGTGTGGACTTCAAAAATGGCAGGAATTTTTCGGAAACGGGGGAGGCTTGACTTGGAAATGCGGATTGGTACGTTGTGCCCCATTCGCAGCCGAAACCGGCACCGCTTCCTGGGTGCATGGTGCGGGGGACCCAAATTCCCTCGGGATGATCCGGGGGCGGGGCGCAGGTGCTTTGGCAACAAAGCTTCAGGCCACTTTCAAGGCCCAGCCCGACAGCTAACCTCGCAGGCAATTGGAAGGGCAATCCGCCAGGGCCGCTGAGCGCGGCCGGTCACGATTCCCCGCAAAGTGTTTTAGGATAGGCGTATGATTACGGTTAGCACCAACCGACCGAGAAATGTAGATGCCCCGAGGGCGGCAGCCATCCTGTACGGCGACTGGGGCACTAGCAAAGCGTATGTCATAGGCCTGGCTTTTGCGGCGGCAGGATACAGTTCCTTTTGGCTGATTGGGGCGATGTGTCTGCTGACGGCAATTGTCGGGTTGAATTATATAATCATATGCCGGCATTACCCCGATGGCGGCGGAGTGTATGCCAGCGTGCGGCACAGGTCGGAGGTGATTGCGATTGTTGGAGCTTTTTTGCTGGTCGCTGATTACATTGTAACCGCCTCGATCAGCGCCTTATCCGCCTTTCAATACCTGGGCTTTCCTCACCCGGAGCGTTACGCAGCAGTGGCCATTCTTCTCATTGGCGCATTGAATTATTTTGGGCCAAAGCATACGGGTGGGCTGGCGTTTTTGATCGCGATGCCCACTGTGCTGGTGGTGATATTGCTCGGGTTATTTGCTCTGCCTCATTTGGGAGAAGCGGTCCACAATTTACATCCTCTGGCGAGTGACTTTGGAACCAATTGGAAAGGATTTGTCGGAATCGTGCTCGCATTATCGGGCGTGGAAGCGGTGGCGAATTCGACGGGCATAATGAAGGTTAACCCGGGGAGCAGCCTTTCAAAGCCATCGGTATCGCGCACTTCCACTCCGGCCATTGTCGCCGTGATGATAGAGGTCTGTCTATTTACGGCGCTGCTTGGACTGGCCATGCATGCACTGGGCGGCTTGCAGGTAAATGAAGACCAAGTCGATGCCCCGGGGCACCCAGGAGTTCGCGATTACATGCTGCGCTACATGGGTGAAGTATTTGTCGGGCAGGCGCTCGGGCCGACTATGGGGCATATCGCAGCGTGGCTGATTAGCATAATATTTGCGTTTTTGCTTTTGTCCGCCGTGAATACGTCGATTGTGGCGTTGATTTCGATTTCGTTTTTGATGTCGCGAGACCGTGAATTGCCGCCGGTGTTCCAAAAGTTAAACCCATTTGGCGTGCCGAGCGCGGGGATGATCGTGGCGACGCTGGTTCCAATGCTGCTGGTGATGGTAGTGAATAATATGTCCGGGCTGGCGGACTTATATGCCGTAGGTGTCGTCGGAGCGATTGCCACGAACCTGGGGGCGAGTTCAACAGACTGGAAACTGGATTTAGTGAAATGGGAACGCGTGCTGATGTTCCTCACGTTTGTGGTAATGGCGGCGATCGAGATTTCATTGTTCGTCGATAAGCCGCATGCGCTGTTCTTTGCCATGTCGATTTTAGTCATTGGATTAATTCTTCGAAGCCTGGCTGCGGAACGGGCCACCAAAAAGAAAGCTGCGGAGTCAGCGGTGGCTCCGGTGCCTGTTGTTCCGCAGACGGCAACTGTCATGTCAGGAGAAGGAGAGTTTCGGGATCCTTTGCTTTGTGCTGTGCGTGGTATGGGCAAGACGCTGGATTTTGCCATTGAAGAAGCAAAAGAGACGAGCCGACCGCTTTATGTGCTGTTTGTACGGGAACAGGCCGTAGTCACGCCGGAAGATCGTCAACGGAAATGGCATCAGGACCAGGAAGCGAAGCAGATTTTCGAATACGCACAATCAAGGGCCCAGGGATCAACCGTAATCCCCTGCTATACTGTGAGTGATTCGGCGGCGGATACGATTGTGGACATTGCGGCCACGCTGGGCGTCGGGCGGTTAATCCTGGGTGCGCCGCAACGGAGCACGGTCTTGAATTTATTGCGTGGCAACATCATTCGGAGCGTGTCCAATCTGCTGCCGGACAATATTCAGTTGCTTGTGTGCGCGTAAATTGGTT
>DASWRJ010000302.1:0-3689 GCA_036403255.1 Verrucomicrobiia bacterium | reverse complement strand
CCCAATTCGCGAAGAGCAATTATAAGAGATTTCGCATTTTCCACGGAGCGCTCGATGAATATGTCAGCATCTTGAGTGGTATCTGGGAAACCCAAAAGAATAGCCGCAGATTTGCCAATGAATAAGTAACGCACTTGATGCTTCTTGAAACTGTCCCGGATTTCCTCTGCTTGCCTGTATTCAAAAGCGGGCATAGCCAAGCCAATCCGGCAGATTTGCCTCACACCATTTCCGGTATTCTTCCATTGTTTCAAAAGCTCGAAACGGGGCATCATCCAGGACCGGTTTATAAGTCTGAATAAAGGCATAACGAAACCGCGCCCGCAAGGGGCGCCGGGCTGCGGCCTCAAATTCTTCCAGCCAATCGGGTGGGATGGCCTCGGGATTGTCTTTGGAAGGCTGCATTCTTTGTGAGCGTACCAAAAATCCTGCAGGCTTTCAAGCTTGGTCGCCACGCGTGGATTAGTGTTTTCCTCAGATATCCCAACCCACTGGCACTGACAATTTCGCGCCAAACCGGTTTTTATAAAAGAGCTGCTTATTCAGAGCCCCATATTCATGCACCATCCGGGTGATTTTGACGTCGTAACAGCAGTACTCAGCGATTTCGGTCATTCGGCCCTGGCGAAACCAATGAATGGCCTGCATGCCTTCGGCGGTTTTCTCCACGCCCAAAGTTGCATTGGCGACGGAATCCAGGGAAAGGCGATGCTGCAGCTTATTCTGCAACTCGATTAAGACATCGAGGGTGGGAATCTGGCGCAAATCGAAGACGGTGTAATAGTGCAGCACTTCGTAATCGAACCGCAAATTGTTGAAACCGACGACCAGATCAGCCCGTTGCAAGTCGGTCAACAGATCATCCACCTGCTTTTCCGAATAAATCCGATACTCCTGCCGAGCGGTGCTGTAGGTAACGCCAATGCTCATGCGCATGTCCCGGATTTTGTCCCAGCCGCCCACTTCATCAGCGGATTTCTGGGTCTCGAGATCGAAATAAAGTATGTTTTTGGCCATGCCGGAACTCGCGGGTTACTGTATGAAGGGAGAAAAATTCAGCCAATCAAAATCAATTCACCGGTTATTCACTTTGCCTGGAGTTGGCCATCAAAGTTCAACGTCACCTGTTTTACTCCTGCGGGAACATCGAATGCATTGGTTTTGCCTCCTGGCCAGCGCACCCAAATTTTGGCAGACTCCTTCGAAACGGCCCATACTTGTACCGAGCCATCCTGGGACCAATACCCGGACCCACCGTGAACTTCTCGCAAGGCGCCTTGATTGCTTTTGGAACTCAGTCGCATAGCCGAGCCATAAGCGTGCGGATTTCCCGGAGGTCCTGCGAGGCGAATGCGCACGCCGGATTGAGCGGCAACATTGTGGTAAAGCTTTGTTTCGGCGCCGTTTTGCCCGACGGCCAAATCGACTCGCCCATCCTGATCGAAATCGGCGGCGGCGGCACCGCGGTGCTCGCCATAGATTTTAATACCGCTCTCCTCAGCGGAAACAACACGAAAACCGCCGTGGCCATTCCCCAAGAGCAAGAGCCCTCGGCCAGCATCCAGGCGCGGTGCTTCTAAATGAGTGGCGAAGAAATTTTGAGCCAGGAAGATGTCTTCGTGACCGTCACCATCAAAATCGGCAACGCAGATGCCAAACGCGGGAGCAAACTGCGCTTCGAGGGGCAGAGGCACGGCATCAAAATGATCTCCGCGATTTAGAAACAGGGTGGTCTCGAGCAAATTTGCGCGCAGCTCCTTTGCGTTCGCCAACCGGTCGCCGAGAATATCCTGCACGCTTGCATGTGCGTAATTGGCAAAGGTGCCCATGCGTTCGCGGACAAATGGCAACGCGCCCCCAACTCTGGTAAAGCTCTGAGTTGGCACGACCTTCTTCAAATGTTCGTCCCAGCCAGCTTCAAGTATGTCGGTAATGCCGTCGGCATCGAAATCGCCGTAGTAAAGGCGGAGTGAATCTTTGGCATAAATTTCGTAAGAAGTGTTTCGGCCCCAATTGGAGGCCACAATATCCAAACGACCGTCTTCATCGAAATCGCCTACGGCTACGCCATTCCAAAGGCCCAGCCACTTTCCAAAGCCAAGTGCGTCTGTAGTTTCCTTGAATTTGCCGTGTTCATTCTGAAAGATTTTAATTGGGCCCCATGCGCAAGCGCAGACAAGTTCGGGAAAACCATCACCGTTTAAATCTGTAAACATTGCCCCATTGACCAAGCCGAGGTTCTGGAAGCTCTTGGTATTCTCCAAATCAAGTTTCCAATGTCCTCCTTCCTGCCGGAACAATCGGGAGGAAGCGGGCATGGGAAAATGGCCAGGCAAAACGCGTCCACCGACAAAAAGCTCGAGCACGCCATCACCATCAATGTCACCAAGCAGAAGCGGGCCAGTGCTGGAAGCTTCGCCCGGAACGGCATCTGCCACATTAGGCGGATTCAAATCGAGCCGCCGAACGGCGGCGCCTTCCGCAAAGCCGTCTTTATAATTAGATGAACCTGCGAGCAAGCTGCCGCCATTGGCGGCGGGAAATCCAATAATTGCACTTTGATCGCGAGTGACTGGTTGCAGCAAACCTGGCTTTTCGAAGAGAGCAAAGCTGCCTTTGTGGTCGTTGCGATAAAGGCCAGGCGCGCCGCCTTTGCCCGTGGAAATGATCAGATCCTCCCAGCCGTCACCATCCAGATCGAACCATGTTATGCCCGGGCCACTGCGGCTAAGGCGATAACGCAACAAAGGCTGCGCGGCAAAATCATCGAAAGCATCTTCGTGATGACGATGATTGAGAGTGTCACTAACGTCCTGGAACAAGGAAGGTTTCTGAGCTGTGACAGGCTCGATTATTTCCTGCGCATCGACTTCGTCCACTTCATAAATGCGATTGGCTGCGACGTCATTGCAGATGGTTTTTCTGCCGCTGCGCCAGGTTACTTCCAAAGTCATCTTGCCCACGCCTGCCGCGAAGGTGCGCTGCGGATGATCAGAAGAAAGATACCGGCCGCCGCATTGCATCTCTTGAGATTGGGCGACTGGACCGCCTTTTATTGATATTTTTGCGCCAATGCCCCGAGTATTGCCGGGCAAGCCCTTGAGCCGCACGCCCACACGAGGCGCGGAGCCTTCATTCCGATAAATGGACCCAGGACCATTGAGATTGTTGATGATAACATCCATGTCGCCGTCATTGTCGAGGTCTGCGAGCGCCATACCCTGCGAAACGCCCGAAGCATTAAAACCCCATTCAGCACTCGAATCGGCAAAGCGCAAGTTGCCCAGATTGCGGAAGGCGAGATTAGGAGTGGAAAGGCGGGGAAACATTTTGCGCAAGCGCAATTGGTCAATGGAGTTCAACTTCTGCTCGCGTTTGGCAACTTCCAGCCGCTGCAATATATCGGCATTCATGTTGTCTCGCTCGAAACCGTTTGAAATAAGAAGGTCTTCGTAGCCATCGAGATCGACGTCCAAAAAGATGGGTGTCCATGACCATTCGGTAGCGGCGAGCCCGCTCAGGTTCGCAATTTCGGCGTAATGGCCGCCGCCCTGGTTTAGGAAGAGAGTGTTTTGGGAATATTGCGGACGATTTTTATATTCGCCAATGGGGAATACATCGGGACCAAATTCAAAGTGCTGCATCATGCGGCGCACATGGTCACGACTGAGCATGTCCACGACGAAAAT
>DASWRJ010000301.1:0-3317 GCA_036403255.1 Verrucomicrobiia bacterium | reverse complement strand
CACTTCATCGCTGGACTTGATTGGGTGGATGCCGTGCTCAACGCCGCGATGATCCTGACCGGCATGGGCCCGGTGAATCCGCTCCAGACGAATGCTGCCAAATTTTTTGCTTCTTTTTATGCCTTGTTCAGTGGAATCGTGTTTATCACCAGCGCTGGCATTTTACTCGCGCCGGCCGCGCATCGAGTTTTGCACAAGTTTCACTTGGAAATTAATCCCGAGCGCAAATCTGCCGCTCCCCGCAGGGAGGCTAAGTAGCCGATTGTATCATGGGCATTCGGGTGCAAATTAGAGGTATATGATGCGTTTAATTCACTCGTCTGAGTATAAAGGAATTGCGCCAAAGCTGGATTTCTCTCTGCCTGATCTTTCCGAAAGCCGGTTGCGCGATTGGGTGCGGGCGCTCTCTGTCCCGCGAGATTATAGGGCTGAAACAGTTACCAACGAAAATATCGGCAGTTGGATCGCGAAGCAGTTCGAGGATTTCGGGTATCACGTGAAGATTAAAGGCCCCTTGCGCAACATCATTGCTCTGCCCAAAGAGCCGGAAAATGTGGTGCTCGTCGGCGCGCACTACGACAGTGTGCCGCAATCACCCGGAGCGGATGATAACGGCAGTGCCGTTGCGGCCATGCTCGCTTGCGCGCAAGGAATTGCCACTTCTCTCCCTCAGGCGCAGGTTGCGTTTGTCGCTTTCAATTGCGAAGAAACCGGTTACGAAGGCAGCCGCAACTTTGTCGAGGAGTTTCTCGAACAAGCCGCTTTCAAAGTACGACATGCGCATATTTTGGAGATGGTCGGCTACGCCAGCGATCAGCCCGGCACGCAAAGAATTCCCACCGCTTTGCCGATCAACCTCCCTTCGGCTGGCAATTTTCTCGGGCTGCTTTCGGACCAGCGCTCCGGTGGGCTGATGGACGGAATTTTGGCGCAGGCGCGCAGTGAGTTTGCTGATTTTCCTGTCATCGGCCTCGAGGTGCCCACGGGCATGGAAAAATGTTTGCCAGTGCTCGCACGTAGCGATCACGTTCCCTTCTGGGAACACGGCATTCCGGCGGTAATGTGGACGGACACCGCTGAGTTTCGCAACCCCAACTACCATCAGCCCAGTGATACGCCGGAGACGTTGAACTATCCCTTTTTACGCACTACCGCCCAATTATTGTTCACCGTTTTAGCCAATACAACTGCCCCATAGTCCGGAAAAACAGGCGCAATATTTCCTCAATCCATCAGCCCTCTTAATGGATTTTTTTACACTTGCTTTTATTAACTCGGGTGTTTGAATCGCTATTGCATTGAAAGGCTTCAAAGGCCCTTAGGTTCGTGATTGCTGAAAAGCAACGCGAGTAGAAATCCAACGAACAGTCCCAAACAGCCAACCTGTCTGTTGTGTATGAAAACCGGAATATTCTCACGATGGAAAAAGGCGCCATCGACTGCCCTGATTCTTTACGTTGCCTTCCTCATGGTCTCTTTCGCGGAAGAGCCCGGGCCAAAGGATAAACCGCGCACCCAAAGTTCCAGGCGCATGGAGCGCCGCGCCGAACATTGGCAAAAGCAGCGCGCCTTCCCGCTCGAGCAGATCCCGGCGGGAGCTTTTCAACGCGCCTTTCAACAAATTCAGCAAGCGGAAGCCCAAAATGCAATAAGTCCAAAGGGCGGAGGCAGCACCTACCAGTGGTTCAACATCGGTCCTGCTCCCATCCAGAACAGTACTTATTGCGCCTCTGGCATGTGCAGCGGCCGAGTCACTGCTATCGCAGTGGATCCAATCGATCCCAGTCACCATTGGTTAATCGGCACAGCTCAGGGTGGGATCTGGGAGACGAAGGATGCCGGCAAGACCTGGCTACCCCGCACCGATGATCAGGCTTCTCTGGCCATTGGCGCAATTGCGTTTGCGCCCACCAGCCTTTCAACTGTTTACGCCGGAACTGGCGAGCCCAATTTTCGCGGAGATGATTATGCGGGTGGGGGACTTTTGGTTTCACATGATCACGGCTCACATTGGCAGATGCTCAATAGTTCCTTTGCCCAGACCGCTTTCAGCAGTATTCGAATCGATTCAGTAAATGCGAATCACTTGGCGGTTGCCACAGTCCGCGGTGGAGCCGGCGTCACCGATGCTGCCTCAGGCACGAACTTCATTCCTACCGCCCCGCCTCGAGGCGTTTTCGTTTCCACTAACGGCGGCACGAATTTTACTCGGGTTCTGACTGGAGAAGCCACGGACCTGCAAATGAATCCGGCTAATTTCAACCAACAATATGCCGGGCTGGGCGAAATTTATGGTGCTCCGGCCAATGGCGTTTACCGTACAACCAACGGCTGGACCACAGCGCAAGTCCATTACCGGGCCATGGAGCGCTTTGGCGAGTCCAACCCAAATTGGAAGGATTGCCATGGCGTTAGGTTCGAGCGGCACTCTTTATGTCGGAGTGGCGGCCAAACGTGTTGATTATGTGGCGGATTTGATCGGCATCTGGCGCAGCAGCAACCCCTGGGCCCCGACGCCAACCTGGACCCAGGTGCCGAATCCGCCTGCGATTTCAGATGGCGAATTCTCTCCCCGCTATTGGTATCATTTTTCGCTGAGCGTGGACCCGTTTGACGACACTGTTCTTTATATGACCGAGTATGATGTCTGGCGTCATGTGGACACATTTTGGCAGGCCCTTTCGCGGAACGGTTTCACTACCAGTCAAAAACTCATCATGCATCCGGATAATCACGTCATGGCCTGGGTCATCGGAGCATTCAGCGAAAAGCGTTTATTGGTCGGAGGCGATGGCGGAATCCTCATTAGTAAAAATAACGTGCCCGGCTCATGGGATGAATTGAATAATGGTCTCGCGACCATGCAAATATATAAAGGCGCGGTCGATCCCAGACCCGACAGTTTTCTGGCCATCGCAGGGATGCAAGACAACGCCAGTGCGGTAAATACTGGAACACCTGAATGGAACACCATTTCATTTGGAGACGGGGGAGATTGTGCCATCTCGAGCTCGAATCCAGACACGCAATGGGCTGTTTCATATGATGTGCAGGATGGGAACCCGGACCTTCTTCGCACTCTGGATGGTGGAAAATCTCTGCCAACACAGGCAGCTTTTGATCTCAGTTTCGATTTGCTTCCGGACACCCATACATTTTACGTGCACTTCGAAAAATCCCCGCGTAACGACGATTTATTCATCGCTGGCACAGCGCGTCTTTGGCGTTGCAATAACTTTTTTAGCAGCAGTTCCCCCGATTGGACCCAGAATAGCCCCCTGATGCTGGATGGAAACGGCTTGCCGGTCGCACTTAGC
>DASWRJ010000300.1:0-5531 GCA_036403255.1 Verrucomicrobiia bacterium | reverse complement strand
CCTGGCCGGCACAAGTGGATGGTTCGCCGCGAAGCACACCACTTCGACCGGCAGCGCCAATCAAACAGCCAGCGGGCGCAAAATTCTGTTCTATCAAAGTCCGATGCACCCATGGATCAAATCCGACAAGCCGGGCAAGTGCACGATCTGCGGCATGGACCTGGTGCCAGTGTATGAAGGTGAGAAGGCGCTGGATGTGGCGCCGGGCACAGTGGTGCTGAGCTCCAATACCATCAATGTCATTCACGTGCAGACAAGCGAAGTGAAACGGCAACCTTTGCGCCGAACATTAAATGTGGCCGGCACGATCGATGATAATGATACGCGCCATCGCATTTTGTCGGCTTACGTGGATGGCCGTATCGATAAGCTGTACGTGAACTACATCGGCGGCGAGGTTACCGAAGGCCAGCCGCTGGCGACATTCTACAGCACAGCTTTGCTGAACGCCGAGCATGAGTACGCGAACCTCGTCAAAAAAGTCATCAGCACGCAGTCTGATGATTTGAGGAAAGTGAATCGGGAATTGCTCGAGGCCACCGGGCAAAGGCTGCGCCAGCTTGGCCTCACAGAAAACCAAATTCGGGAGCTGGCCAACCGCGACAGCGCGGACATTCATACTGAAATCGTGGCTCCCATGTCGGGGACGGTTGTTTCGAGAAACGTCTATGAAGGGCAATACGTGAAGGAGGGGGATCGGCTGTTTGAAATCGCGGATTTTTCGGTCATGTGGTTTCTGTTTGATGCTTATGAAAACGATTTGAGCTGGCTGCGACTCGGACAAAAAGTGGAGCTGACCACGCCGGCGCAGCCTGGGAAAACGTACATGGGCACGATTGCCTTCATCGACCCGAACATCAAAGAAATGACGCGGAGCGCGAAGGTGCGTGTGGAGATTGCTAATCCTTTAGTGGAGATAACTGGCCGGAAGCAGCGCGAGCTTTATCACAAGCTTTACGCCCAGGGCACGGTCCAGGTGGCAACACCGGAGTTGTTGACCGTGCCGCGCAGCGCCGTGCTCGCGCCTGGAGCGCAGGCGTTTGTTTACGTGGACAAAGGCGCTGGCGCTTACGAGCAGCGGTTGGTGAAGTTGGGCCGGGCGGGAGATGATGTGTGGGAAGTGCTGGAGGGGCTGACGGCGGGCGACCAAGTTGTCACCACAGGCAATTTGCTGATTGATTCGCAGGCGCAATTGAATGCCAGCGCGAATATGCAGGAGGAAATGGAAGTGCGCGGTTCGGGCGAAACGAATAATCCCACGGGTAAACTCGCAGCCCCATTAAATGGTGCCCAGAAGCAGTCCTTGCAGGAGTTGTTGCGCATGGCCGACGAGCTTGGGCAGGCCCTGGCAGCGGACAATGTGCAGGAATTCAAAACGCGAGCCGCAAATCTTGAAAAGGCCGCTGTATCGGCCAAGCAACAATTCAGCTCATTACCTGACTGGGCGGCACTCATAGATAAAGCTGAGGCGGCGGCGCATTTTCCTGAAATTCCGGATCTGGCCGCAGCGCGCAAAGTGTTTCTGCCCTTCAGCATGGCATCGGTCGAACTGGCGCAACGAGTTCGCGTGCTGGACCGGGAATTTCGCACGTTGAAAATTTTTAAATGCCCGATGGTGAACCAAGCCGTGCCGGGCGCCGCCAAAACTGGCTATTGGCTGCAAACCTCGGCTTCGTTGCGCAATCCGTTTTTCGGCGCCGAAATGCTGGATTGCGGCAGCGAAGTGAAATGAAGCCCGGACTCTAAACGAACGAAACATGATAAATTGGATCATCGAATGGTCGCTGAGGAACCGATTTCTGGTGGTTTGCAGCATCCTGGCCGTTGTGGGCATTGGTGTCCGAGCCATCTATCGAACGCCAGTCGATGCGATTCCCGACCTGAGTGAAAATCAAGTAATCGTTTTCGCGGATTGGCCCGGACGCAGCCCGCAGGAAGTCGAAGACCAGGTTACTTATCCGCTGTCGGTAAATTTGCAAGGCCTGGCCGGCGTCAAAGCGGTGCGCGCCAATTCGATGTTTGGCTTCTCGCTGATCACAGTCGTTTTCGAGGATAAAGTGGACAATTACTTTGCGCGAGCGCGCGTGCTCGAGCGCTTGAATTATTTGGGGGACATACTCCCGAGCGGCGTAGCGGCAAAGTTGGGTCCAGACGCGACGGGCCTCGGGTGGGTTTACCAATACTATTTACAGGTCGAGCCCAAACAAGCGCCCCAAGGCGGGTACGATCTCGGCCAGCTTCGCGCGTTGCAGGATTGGTTTATCCGTTACCAATTGAACTCAGTGCAAGGCGTGGCTGAAGTGGCCAGTGTTGGCGGCTTCGTGCGCCAATATCAGATTGAAGTATCCTCGGCAAAAATGCGCGCGGCAAAAGTATCTCTGCAGGAAGTCATGGCTGCCATCAGCGAAAGCAACCTGAATGTTGGCGGCAAGGTGATCGAGGAGAACGGGATGGAGTTTGTCGTGCGGGGCGTCGGGTTGGTCAAATCGGTCGCTGACCTCGAAAAAATCGTGCTGATGGAACGGGAAGGCACACCCATCTATTTGCGTGATGTGGCCCATATCCAGATTGGCGGAGATTTTCGGCGCGGCGCTCTGGACGTCGATGGGCGCGAAGTGATTGGCGGAACAGTCGTAATGCGCACGGGTGAAAATGCGATGGAAGTGATCCGGCGTGTGAAAGCCAAAGTAGCGCAGATTTCCCCGAGCTTGCCGCCGGGGGTGAGCATACGATCCTTTTACGACCGGAGCGAATTGATCCAGCGCACGATTGATACTTTGAAACATGCTCTCACCGAGGAAGTTATTCTCGTGACGCTGGCGCACATCATCTTCTTGTTCCATTTCCGCAGCATCCTGATCGTGACCATTCCCCTGCCCGTCTCGATTTTGATTTCGTTCATACTCATGCAGCAGTTCGGCATCGGCTCGAACATCATGTCTCTCTCGGGCATTGCCATTGCCATCGGCGTGCTGGTGGATGCGGGGATCGTCATGACTGAAAATGTGATCCGCAATTGCGAACGGGCTGAGAACGCCAAAGGCGGACGGCTAAGTCATGCCGAGACTTTGCAAATGGCGCTGGCGGCCTCGCGCCAGGTGGGCCGGCCCATCTTCTTCGCGATGGTCATTATCATCCTGGCGTTTGTGCCGGTATTCTCCCTGACCGGCCAGGAAGGCAAACTCTTTCATCCGCTCGCCTTCACGAAAACGTTTGCGATGATCGGTTCTACGTTGCTGGCCGTTACACTCGTGCCGGCTATGTGCGTGGCGCTGGTGCGCGGACCATTCCATAGCGAGGAAAATAATTGGATCATGCGCGCGCTGCTCAGCATTTATAATCCCGTACTCGATTGGGCCCTGGAACATCGTCGCACCGTACTCTCCGCGGCAGCGCTGCTCCTCGGTGCAGCGGCGGTGCTTGCCTTTGGATTGCCGCGCCCAATCGTGCGCGCGTTCGAGGAGAGGCATTGGACGGCGCTTGCGCAAGTCACACGCGGCATTGGCAGCGAATTCATGCCGACATTGAATGAAGGCAGTTTGCTTTTTATGCCCGTTTTGCTGCCCAGCACGTCATTGACGGAAGTGAAGCGGATCATGTCCTGGCAGGACCAACGCATCAAAGAAGTGCCCGAAGTCGAGTCGGCTGCCGGGAAATTGGGCCGAGGCGACACGGCCACAGATCCGGCCCCGGTCGAAATGATCGAAACGACTATTATGCTGAAGCCGGAAGCCCAATGGCGCAAAGGTCTGACCAGGCAAACGATCATTCAAGAGCTGACTGAGAAACTGACCCAGGTGCCCGGCTACGTCCCTGGTTTTCTGCAACCGATCGAAAACCGCATTTTGATGATCAGCACGGGCATTCGCGCGCAGATTGGGATTAAGATTTTCGGTGATAACCTCGACCTGCTTCAGGAGAAGGCTTTCGAGGTGGATAAAGTGATCAGCCAAATCCCCGGTGCGCTGGGCGTCGCGCCTTCGCGAGCGCAAGGCAAACCGTACTTGGAAATCGAAGTCGATCGACCAGCCATGGCAAGGTTCGGGCTGCGGGCGGAAACGGTTTTGAATGTCGTTGAAGCGGGTCTCGGCGGCAAAAACGTCGGCACTACCATTGAAGGACGCGAGCGTTTTCCGATTCAGGTGCGTCTCGAAAAAAGCGAGCGCGACGATTTGCAAAAGCTCGGGGAGATTTTGGTGGCCACGCCCTCCGGTAAATACATCCCACTCGCGCAAGTCGCCAAAATTCGGCGCATCACCGGCCCGAGTGAGATCGCCAGTGAGAATGGCCGGCTGCGGGTATTCGTGCAGGCGAATGTGCAAAATCGGGATCTGGGCGGTTTCGTGAAAGAAGCACGCGAGCGGATCGAGCGGCAAATCAAATTACCCACGGGTATGACCATCGAGTGGAGCGGGCAGTACGAAAATCAGCTCCGAGCCCAGCGAACGCTGCGCATCATTGTGCCGGCTGTGCTGGTGATCATTTTCATTTTGCTCTTCGTGGTCTATGGCTCGTTCAAGGAAGCGGCGCATGTCATTTTGGCCGTGCCTTTCGCGCTTACGGGCGGCGTCTTCCTGCAGTACATCCTCGGCTTTAATTTCAGCGTGGCTGTTTGGGTAGGGTACATCGCGCTCTTCGGAACGGCGATTCAGACTGGCATTGTCATGGTCACTTATCTCGAGGAGATGCTGCGAAAGCGCAAGAGCGAACGGGGCGCAGCTTTCAATCGCAACGATTTGATGGACGCGATTAAAGATGGCGCGCGGCTCCGCTTGCGGCCCAAAGTCATGACCGTGGCCACGATTGTGGCCAGTCTTCTGCCCATTATGTGGAGCGCCCGGACCGGCACTGAAGTGATGAAGCCGCTGGCGACTCCGGTCATCGGCGGCATGCTCAGCAGCCTGGTTCACATCCTGATTGTTACGCCTGTCATTTTCGCCATGCTGCGCGAAAGCGAACTGCGCAAGGCATTAGCGAATTCCAACGGTGGAAAATTAGTCCGGGAGGACCTCCCGGTCACGACGCACTAAAAGCCCGAAGTTGACCTGAAGCAGTTTGGCCCGAGCGAAGTCCACCTAAATTCTATTCCATCTCGACGGGCCGTCGAAATTGTTTCTTCCGGGCTGTTCGTGATTTGTCGGCGAGGATTCGCTCCTTGGCGCCTTTGCTGCGTCCACGTTTTTGGCGGCGCATCTTCTCGAGGCGGCTCCGTTCCGCTGCGGCAGCCGCACGGCGCGAGCTCTCAATTTTGTCCAACAACAGATGCCTCGCCAAAA
This sequence comes from Verrucomicrobiia bacterium, assembly GCA_036403255.1. GTDB lineage: Bacteria > Verrucomicrobiota > Verrucomicrobiia > Limisphaerales > JAQGOV01 > JAQGOV01. The sequence goes on along the minus strand of DASWRJ010000300.1, from coordinate 255 downwards.
AACGATTCATCCCCTGCTGGCGCGTGGATTGGCACTTTACCTGCAACCCGCTCGGGCGATGCAGAAGCATCACGCAAGTCGAGGTCTTATTCACGTTTTGTCCCCCGTGCCCGCCGGACCTGACGAATGATTCGTCCAAATCCTCTTCGCGGACGCCCAAGGCAACCATGCGCCGGGTAAGTTGATCTTCTTTATCCGGGCTGATGGGAAATGTGGCCACGCGCCTACATACTCACAAACCGGTGACGGAGTGAA
>DASWRJ010000299.1:0-3059 GCA_036403255.1 Verrucomicrobiia bacterium | reverse complement strand
CTGGCACGTTCGGCGGCGGAGGCGGCGGCGGTGCGCCGAGCAAGTTTTCCAAAACCCACTTGCCCCGCTTCACCGGCGACGTGCGCGTGGGATTGGATGTTAAAGTCAGGATGCTGGCATGCGTCAAAATTCCGCCGCGCGGTGTGCCCTCAAGCGAAACGCGTCGAAAATCATCGCCGGTAACTCCCTTTATTCCATAATGCCGCGCCAGGCGGGCATTGATAAAGGAGTAATTAGCACTTAAAAAATCCAGCAGGCTTCGATCTTCCTTTATGATGTTTGCAAAAAATAATTCAGTCTCTTTCTCCATTGCAGCGCGCAAATCATCATCGAAATCGGGGAAGGTCTTCTTGTCAGGCGTGAGCGATGCCAGGCTGCGGAATTGCAGCCATTGGCTTGCAAAATTGTCCACTAACGCCTGTGCCCTGGGATGCTTCAGCATGCGCTCGATTTGCTTGTCCATGTTCTTGCGCAACACTCCGCGCTCAGCGTCGGCCAGGAGCGTTTCATCAGGCATGGTGCTCCATAGGAAATAGGAGAGCCGCGAAGCCAGAGCAAACTCGTTTATTTGCGTGACGCCCAGTGCGTTTTCAGAGGGAGATTGTAGCTCGCCCCGAAACAAAAAATTCGGTGAGACCAGCACTGCCTCGAGAGCCAGCTTGATTCCTCCCTCGAAATTCGCGCCATCTTTGCGGGCCATTTCATAAAAGCCAAGCACTCGATCTACTTCAGGTTTTGTAACCGGGCGCCGCCACGCCAGTTTAGTGAATCGAGCCACAATTTCCTGGGCAGCTTCGCTCTCTTTGCCTGCGATGGGTTTGCGGAAAATAATCCGGCGATGACTTTCCGGCAGCTCCAGCGGTTTAGTGGGTGGCGGCGAAATGATTGTCAGATAATCCACCACAAGGTTCCGATCCCCGCGCATCTTTCTGTCCGGATGGTTATTGTTGACGTAATTGTTCAAGTAAGCGGCCGCAAGCTTGTGCTTGCCCGGGCCGGTCTTCAGCTTCACTTCATAAAATCGCGGTTTTGCATGTACTGCCGTTACATCAAAGCGCTCTATTTCCTTATCATCCAATAGCAAAGCCATCCGCGCAGGATCAGGCCCCGCCTGTTCCCCGTAAGCACGCACGCGAAATGTGTATTCAGCTTCTTCAGGGAAATTGAAGCTGACGTGGACGTCGCCCTCGCGAAAGAGCGTTCGCATGCCTTCTCCATTATCGCCGCTGGAGGCTGTGCCCTGCAGTATAATGGCCTCGAATACATTCGTCCGCGCGCGCGGAGTGAAATTCGTGACTATGGCTGAATCAAGAATTCGCTGCGCCGCGGCCATATATTTCTCGAAGAGCACCGGCGAAAGTGAAAGCACATCTCCGATATTATCGAAGCCGTAGCCAGTATCATCCTGTGGAAAATCCTCGGCTGGCTCGAAATCGATGCCCGTCAAATCGCGAATCGTATTATTATATTCGGTGCGATTCAGACGGCGAATAGTCACTCGGCCCGGATCGGGCTTCGAGCAGTCACACTGAAAAACCTCGCTCAAAATCCATTTGGTCAGCCGATCTCGATCATGATTCGAAGGTTGCTTCTTATGCTCTGGCGGCATGACGTGCTTTGATACATTATCAAGCACCTTCTCCCAGGTTTTGCGATCCTGCACCACGAGCATCGCATTGGTGTAAACATCCAGCGCCAAGTCGCCCTTCTTTTTGCCTCCACCGTGGCAACTATAGCAATACTCGCTCAGGAGCGGTTGAATGTCTTTTTCCCAGCTGTTTTTTGTGTTCTTTTTCTCGAATTGAGGCGATAAGGCCAACGAACCCCCGCAAAATGCGAGACTTAACAATGCACTGGCAACGAAACGAATTGGCATGCGCAAAAACTAGACGCATCAGACCCGCCGAAGTCGGAATCTTTTTTTCAAATTTGCCGGATCCGCTCCCAAAGCGAAGTAAGGTCTGAATCGGCCAAGGCCATCTTTTTAATGCTATCAACGTCTCCAGCCGCTTCCATGGCTTTGTGGAGCCATTCCCAGGCTTCCTCCAGGCGGCCCATTTGCGCTGCGTAACACGCCAGGTTAAATGGAATCACGGCAACTTCGGGAAATTTGTCGTATGCAGGGCGCAGTGCGTCCCAGGCTTTTTCCAATCCTCCGTCCTTTACACGGCGCAATGCATACGCCCGATGCAGCCAACCCGAAGCGTTCTCAGGCTCAATCTGCAGCAATGTCTCGGCTATCTGTAAAGCAGGTTCCCAGCGCTTGCCCGCCGCGCAAACTTCCCACCGCACTTGCAAAACATCCGGGTGGCGCAGAACGGGAGCAGAGATGCGCGCCAATTCTTCACCGGCCTCGGCGGCATTTCCCAGCTCCAGCCAACCTACTGCCGCCGCTAAATAGTGCGAGTACGGCGGTCCGATTTCAGCCTTGTCGGTCATCAGAGAAAGCATACTAAAAATTTGCTTAAAATAAAACCATTGGCCAAAACCTGCATTTCTCGCATCATAGCCTGAATTCACGTATGACTGATAAACGGTGGCTTCGCATTATCCCGGTGGCGCTCATCATGTACACGATTTCCTACGTGGACAGGACGAATGTGTCGCTGGCGCTTGACCCGGGAATCTCAACGATGCTGAAAGATCTCCTCATGGATGATCGCATGAAAGGCAATGCCGCTGGGATATTTTTCATAGGCTATGTTCTGCTCCAAATACCTGGTGGTCACTTGGCCAGCCATTGGAGCGCAAAAAAGTTTATTTCCATTTTATTGGTTTTTTGGGGAATTTGCGCTGTCGGTTGCGGACTCGTTCGCAATTATACCGAGTTCAGCATTATGCGTTTTATGCTGGGCATAGCTGAGAGCGGAGTCTTTCCCGCTACACTCGTTCTGCTCGCGCACTGGTTTCCCCGTGCCGAGCGCGCTCGCGCCAATGCATTTTGGAACCTTTGCCAGCCGCTCGCGGTGGCAGGCTCGGCACCCATCACCGGCTGGTTGCTTGGGATGTGGGGTTGGCGGACGATGCTTATCCTCGAAGGAGCTCTTCCTTTTATTTGG